>NZ_JBGOSN010000008.1:85137-133705 GCF_046335115.1 Paracoccus sp. P2
CGCCGCGCCGCTTCGACCTGCTTTCGGACATTGTCTCCCCGGTCATTCCGGGCGCCAGGGTGCTGGAACCCTCGCCCTCGCGGCCGGGATTTGCCGAACCGGCACCGCGCTGGAACGGCGCGCCGCCCGCCGATGCCGGCGCCCCCCTGCCCCGCGATGCCAACCCCGAGGAACGCCGCGCGCGTTTCCGCCTGATCCGCAACGACAAGCCGCCAAGGCGGCCCGGCCCCCGTCCCTGATTCCCGGCCTGATTCCCGGCCTGATCCCCGGATCGGGCATGGGCCGGCCCATGCGCGCATGAAACAGGCGGCAGAGCCAAGGCCCGCCGCCCTTTTTTCCGATCATCGCCGGGGATCAGCCGGCCTTGGCCTGCTTGCTCGTGCCATTGATGCGGCGGTTGCGCAGTTCCTCGGCCACCAGGAAGGCCAGTTCCAGCGACTGGCTGGCGTTCAGCCGCGGATCGCAGGCGGTGTGATAGCGGTTCGACAGATCCTCGTCCGTGACCGCGCGCACGCCGCCGATGCATTCGGTGACATCCTGGCCGGTCATCTCGAAATGCACGCCGCCGGGGATGGTGCCCTCGGCGCGATGGACGGCGAAGAACTCGCGCACCTCGCGCAGCACCGAATCGAAGGGCCGGGTCTTGTAGCCCGAGGCCGACTTGATGGTGTTGCCATGCATCGGGTCGCAGGACCAGACGACGTTGGCGCCTTCCTCGCGCACCGCCTTGATCAGCCGCGGCAGGTGGTCGCCGACCGTGCCGGCGCCGAAGCGGGCGATCAGCGTCAGCCGGCCCGGCTCGTTTTCCGGGTTCAGCCGGGCAATCAGCGCCTTGAGGTCGCCCTCGCTGATCGAGGGGCCGCATTTCAGCCCGATCGGGTTCTGCACGCCGCGGCAGAATTCGACATGGGCGCCGTCGACCTGGCGGGTGCGATCGCCGATCCAGATCATGTGGCCCGAGCCGGCGACCGGCAGGCCGGTGGTGGAATCGATCCGCGCCAGCGCCTCTTCGTACTCCAGCAGCAGGGCCTCGTGGCTGGTGTAGAAATCCACCTGGCCCAGCTCATGCGCGGTTTCCGAGGTCACGCCCGCCGCAGCCATGAAGGCCATGGCGTCGCTGATCCGGTCGGCGATATCGCGATAGCGCGCCGCTTCCTCGCCGCCGGTGAAATCGCTGATCCAGCTTTGCACCCGGTGGATGTCGGCATAGCCGCCGGTCGAGAAGGCGCGCAGCAGGTTCAGCGAGGCCGCGGCCTGGGTATAGGCCGCCAGCATGCGCTGCGGATCGGGAATGCGCGCCTCGGGGGTGAAGTCGAAGCCGTTGATGATGTCGCCGCGATAGCTGGGCAGCTCCTGCTCGCCCATCTTCTCGGTCGGGGCCGAGCGCGGCTTGGCGAACTGGCCCGCCATGCGGCCGACCTTGACCACCGGCAGCTGCGCGCCCCAGGTCAGAACCACGGCCATTTGCAGCATGACCTTGAAGGTGTCGCGAATGTTGTCGGCCGAAAATTCGGCAAAGCTTTCGGCGCAGTCGCCGCCCTGCAGCAGGAAGGCGCGGCCGGCCGCCACCTCGCCCAGCGAGGCTTTCAGCCGCCGCGCCTCGCCGGCAAAGACCAGCGGCGGGTATTTGGCCAGTTGCGCCTCGACGGCGGCGACGGCGGGCTGATCGGGATAGTCGGGCATCTGGACGCGCGGATAGGCGCGCCAGCCACGCTTGTCCCATGCCTTTGCCGGGGTCGCGGAACTGGAATTCGTCGGTGCCATGATCCTATCCTTCATGCATGCGCTGCCTGCCATATAGAGGGTGCAGGACCAAAGGAAAAGCCTTGCGCGCGGCGCGATTGCCTGCTGATCTGCCGCGAATTCCAGATGCGCGACCGACATGCCAGAGCTCGATCCAGCAGCCCCCCCCGTTCCTGGGCCCGATCCGGCCCCCGCGCTGCGCTATGTCTTCCTGTTGCTGGACCGTTTCACCATGGTCTCTTTCGCCGCCGCCATCGAGCCCTTGCGGCTGGCCAACCGGCTTTCCGGCCGGCCGCTTTACGAATGGCGGCTGATCGGGGAACAGGGCGAGACCGCGCTTTGCTCGAACGGGACGCGCATCCTGCTGGACGGCCCGCTCTCCGAGACCCGGCGCGGCGACACGGTGCTGGTCTGCGGCGGGCTGGACGTGGCGCGGGCGGCGACGCGGCCGGTGCTGGCCTGGCTCAGGCGCGAGGCGCGGCGCGGCACCCGCATCGGCGCGCTTTGCACCGGCGCCTGGGTGCTGGCCGAGGCCGGGCTTCTGGACGGTCGCCGTGCCACGATCCATTGGGAGAACCAGGACGGGTTCGCCGAGAAATTCCCCGATGTCACCCTGATCCGCACCGTCTTCGTCGAGGACGGCAACCGGCTGACCGCCGCCGGGGGCACCGCCGCCATCGACCTGATGCTGCGCCAGATCGCCCGCGACCACGGCGCGGAACTGGCCAATCGCGTGGCCGATCAGATGATCCACACCGCCATCCGCTCGGAGGAGGACCAGCAGCGCCTGTCCAGCCCGGCCCGGATCGGCGCGCGCCACCCCCGGCTGGCGCAGGTGCTGGCCCGGATGGAGGCCAATATCGAGGATCCGGTCAGCCCGGCCCGCCTGGCGGCCGAGGCGGGCCTGTCACCGCGCCAGCTGGAACGGCTGTTCGCGCGCCATCTGGGCCGCTCGCCCAAGCGGCACTACATGGAACTGCGGCTGGAACGGGCGCGCCACCTGCTGCTGCAGACCCCGATGAGCGTGATGGAGATCGCCCTGGCCTGCGGCTTCGCCTCGGCGGCGCATTTCTCGAAATGCTATCGCGCGACCTATGGCTGCACCCCCTATCGCGAACGCGGCGCGGCCGGCGCGGGCTAGACGAACTTCCGCTGCGGCAAGTGCCGGATCTGCCGCTTTGTCCAGTCGCCAACATGCTTTTCTTTTCATTCGCGCGCTTATAACCTGTCAGACAGGACAATGTTCCACTCAGGGAGACGACTGATGAAAAAGCTTCTTCTGGCCAGCGCCGCCGGAGCCTTGCTTGCCGGTGCCGCCGGCGCCGAGGAAATCAAGATGGGCATTTCGCTGGGCCTGACCGGGCCCCTGGAATCGATCTCGCCGGCAATGCAGAAAGGCGCGGAACTGGCGATGAAGGAGGTCTCGGACAGCGGCAAGCTGCTGGACGGCTCGACCGTGACCCCGGTGGTCGCGGACAATACCTGCACCGACGCGGCCGCCTCGGTTGCGGCCGTCACCCGCCTGGTGACCGCCGACGGCGTCAAGGGCGTGATGGGCGGCATGTGCTCGGGCGAAACCATCGCCTCGCTCGAACAGGTCGGCGTGCCGCAGGGTGTGGTGATGATCTCGCCCTCGGCGACCTCGCCGGCGCTTTCGACCATCGACGACAAGGGCTTCTTCTTCCGCACCTCGCCCTCGGACGCGCGCCAGGGCGAAGTCATGGCCGATATCGTGCTGGAGCGCGGCATCAACAGCGTCGCCGTCACCTATACCAACAACGATTACGGCAAGGGCCTGGCCGACAGCTTCGCCGATGCCTACAAGGCCAAGGGCGGCACCGTGACCGTGGTCTCGGCCCATGACGACGGCAAGGCCGACTATTCGGCCGAAGTCGCGGCGCTTGCCGCCGCCGGCGGCGATGCGCTGGTCGTGGCGGGCTATGCCGACCAGGGCGGTTCGGGCGTCATCCAGGGCTCGCTCGACACCGGCGCCTTCGATACCTTCGTGCTGCCCGACGGCATGGTGAACAACGTGCTGGTCGAGAAGTTCGGCACCCAGCTGGAAACCTCGTTCGGCCAGAACCCCTCGGCCGAAGGCGAAGGGCAGGAAAAATTCGACGCGCTCGCCAAGGAAGCCGGCTTCGACGGCACCTCGGCCTATGCCGGCGAATCCTATGACGCCGCCGCGCTGATGCTGCTGGCCATGCAGGCCGCCCAGTCCTCAGACCCCAAGGTCTACAAGGACAAGGTGATGGAAGTCGCCAACGAGCCGGGCGAGAAGATCTATCCCGGCGAACTGGCCAAGGGGCTGGAACTGCTCGCGGCGGGCCAGGACATCGACTATGTCGGCGCCACCTCGGTCGAACTGATCGAGCCGGGCGAAAGCGCCGGCGTCTATCGCGAGGTCGACTTCAAGGGCGGCAAGCTGAACGTCGTAGGCTATCGCTAAGACACGCAGGTCGCGGAAAGGGTCCGGTCTCCGGACCCTTTTCACAATCAAGAACAATCCCGTAAGGGAAATTCTTCATGCAACGCATGAAGGTGGGGAGCACTATGATCCAGGTCCACGACCTGCATAAGCATTTCGGAGGCTTCCGCGCCGTCGATGGCGCCAGCCTGATGATCGAGACGGGCTCGATCACCGGATTGATCGGCCCGAATGGCGCCGGAAAATCCACTCTTTTCAACGTGATCGCCGGGGTTTTGAAACCGACCGCCGGCCGCGTGACCATGGCGGGCGAGGACATCACCGGCCTGCCGCCGCACGAGCTGTTCCACAAGGGGCTGCTGCGCACCTTCCAGCTGGCGCACGAGTTTTCCTCGATGACGGTACGCGAGAACCTGATGATGGTGCCCGGCAGCCAATGCGGCGAGACGCTGGTCAATACCTGGTTCCGCCGCGGCCGCATCCGCGAGGAGGAACGCGCGCTTCGCAAGAAGGCCGACGAAGTGCTTGAGTTCCTGACCATTTCCCATCTCGCCGACGAAAAGGCCGGCAACCTGTCCGGCGGGCAGAAGAAGCTGCTGGAACTGGGCCGCACCATGATGGTGGATGCCAAGATCGTCTTCCTGGACGAGGTCGGCGCCGGGGTGAACCGTACGCTGCTGGGCACCATCGGCGATGCCATCGTGCGGCTGAACAAGGAGCGCGGCTATACCTTCTGCGTGATCGAGCATGACATGGATTTCATCGGCCGGCTTTGCGACCCGGTGATCGTCATGGCGGCGGGCCAGGTGCTGGCCGAGGGCTCGGCCGACAGCATCATGAAGAACGAGGCGGTGATCGAGGCCTATCTGGGCACCGGCCTGAAGAACAAGGTCGCGGCCGAAGTGGCCGAGGAGGCCGCCTTCGGCGAAAGCCACGGCGCCCAGCCCGGCCTTGGCGCCGAGGCCGGCCGCGGCGGCGACGGCAAGCCAGCGGGGGAGATGTGATGGCAGAGCCCTATCTTTCCGCCACCGCCATGCGCGGCGGCTATGGCAAGGCCGACATCCTGAACGGCTGCACGCTTACCGTGGACAAGGGGCAGATCGCGGTGATCGTCGGCCCGAACGGCGCCGGCAAATCCACCGCGATGAAAGCCGTCTTCGGCATGCTGCACCTGCGCGAGGGCCAGGTCACGCTGGCCGGCGAGGACATCACCCATCTGACCCCGCAGGAGCGGGTGCGCAAGGGCATGGGCTTCGTGCCGCAGACCCACAACATCTTCCCGACCATGACGGTCGAGGAGAACCTGGAAATGGGCGCCTTCATCCGCGAGGATGATTACCGCGACACCATGGCCCAGGTCTATGAGCTGTTCCCCGCCGTGGCCGACAAGCGCAAGCAGAACGCGGGCGAATTGTCGGGCGGCCAGCGCCAGCAGGTCGCCGTCGGCCGGGCGCTGATGACCAAGCCCAGCCTCTTGATGCTGGACGAGCCGACGGCGGGCGTCAGCCCCATCGTCATGGACGAACTGTTCGACCGTATCATCGAGGTCGCCCGCACCGGCATTTCCATCCTGATGGTCGAGCAGAACGCCCGGCAGGCGCTGGAGATCGCCGATATCGGCTATGTGCTGGTGCAGGGCGCCAACCGTTACACCGACAGCGGGCAGGCGCTTCTGGCCGATCCCGAGGTCCGCCGCACCTTCCTGGGGGGCTGAAGATGGACATGCTGAACGCCCTCGTGGCCATCCTGAACTTCGTGGTGATCCCCGCCGCCTCCTATGGCGCGCAGCTGGCGCTCGGCGCGCTGGGGGTGACGCTGATCTACGGCATCCTGCGCTTTTCCAACTTCGCCCATGGCGACACCATGGCCTTCGGCGCCGCGCTGGTGATCCTGATCACCTGGGGGCTGCAATCCATCGGCATCGGCCTGGGCCCGTTGCCGACCGCGCTGATCGCCCTGCCCGTCGGCATCGCGCTGACCGCAGTGTTCATCCTGGGCACCGACCGTGCGGTCTATCGCTTCTATCGCAGCAAGCGCTCGGCCCCGATCATCCTGGTCATGGCCTCGGTCGGGGTCATGTTCATCATGAACGGGCTGACCCGTCTGATCATCGGCGTGGACGAGATCCGCTTCGACGACGGCGCGCGCTTCCTGGTCAGCGTGCAGCAGTTCCGCGCCTGGACCGGGCTTTCCGAGGGGCTGTCGCTGCGCGTCAGCCAGGTGCTGACGCTGGTGGTGACGGCGCTGGCCTGCTGGGCGCTGTTCCGCTTCCTGAACCGCTCGCGCGCCGGCAAGGCGATGCGCGCCTATTCCGACAACGAGGATCTGGCGCTGCTTTCCGGCATCGATCCCGAGCGGGTGGTGCGCCTGACCTGGATCATCGCCACGGCGCTCGCCGTGACGGCGGGCACGCTTTACGGCCTGGACAAGTCCTTCAAGGTCTTCAACTATTTCCAGATCCTGCTGCCGATCTTTGCCGCCGCCATCGTGGGGGGGCTCGGCAATCCGCTGGGTGCGGTGGCCGGCGGCTTCATCGTCGCCTTCTCGGAAGTGGCCGTCACCTATCCCTGGCGCAAGATCGCCACCTATCTGGGCTTCGAGCCCCAGGGGCTGCTGCAACTGCTGTCCACCGAATACAAGTTCGCGGTCAGCTTCGTGATCCTGATCGTGGTCCTGCTGTTCCGGCCGACCGGCCTGTTCCGCGGCAAATCCGTCTGAGGAGGGCGTTTATCCATGTCGAATACACGTCAAGCCGAAGCGGTCAGCCCCTGGCGCGCGCCGGTGCTGTTCCTGATCCTGGCCGCGCTGTTCCTGGCCGAGGGCAGCTTTCGCAACGCGCTGTTCTCGGGCAGCTGGAACACGGCGCTGGCCATCCTGAACATGGGGCTGATCTCGGCCGTCATGGCGCTGGGTGTGAACATGCAATGGGGCTATGCGGGGCTGTTCAACGCCGGTGTCGTGGGCTTTTTGGCGCTTGGCGGGCTGGCGCCGGTGCTGGTCTCGACCGCGCCGGTGCAGGGCGCCTGGGCCGCGGGCGGGCCGCGGCTGATCCTGGCCCTGCTGGTGGGGCTGGGAACGCTGGTGCTGGCGGCGCAGGCCTGGAAGCGGGTCTCGGGGCTGATGCGGGTGCCGGCGCTGATCGCGGTGCTGGTGCTGGGCTTCGTGCTTTACCGCTGGCTGTTCGATCCGGCGGTGATGGCGATCGAGGCGAACAATTCCGCCCGCGCCGGCAATATCGGCGGGTTGGGCTGGCCGGTGCTGATGTCCTGGCCGGTCGGCGCGCTGTTCGCCGCCGCGGCCGCCTGGGGCGTGGGCAAGGTGGCGCTGGGGCTGCGCTCGGATTATCTGGCCATCGCCACGCTGGGCATCGGCGAGATCATCGTCGCGGTGATGCGCAACGAGGAATGGCTGTCGCGCGGGGTCAAGAACGTCTCGGGCATCCCGCGCCCGGTGCCCTATGAGCTGGACTTGCAGAACAGTCCCGATTTCGTGGCCCGCGCGGCCGAATGGGGGCTGAGCCCGGCCGTCGCCTCGGGGATCTGGGTCAAGCTGCTTTACGCGGGCTTGTTCGGCATCGTGCTGCTGGGGCTGATCCTGCTGGCAGAACTGGCGCTGAAATCGCCCTGGGGCCGGATGATGCGCGCCATCCGCGACAACGAGACCGCCGCCGAGGCCATGGGCAAGGACGTCACCCGCCGGCATTTGCAGATCTTCGTCATCGGCAGCGCGGTGATCGGCCTGGCCGGCGCGATGATGGTGACGCTGGACGGGCTCTTGTCGCCGAACAGCTTCAACCCCCTGCGCTATACTTTCCTGATCTGGGTGATGGTGATCGTCGGCGGCTCGGGCAACAACTGGGGCGCGGCGCTGGGAGCGATCCTGGTCTGGTTCCTGTGGATCAAGGCCGAGGTCTGGGGCCCCGAGCTGATGCGGCTGGTCACCGGGCCGCTGCCTGCGGGCGCCCTGCGCGACCACCTGCTGGGCAGCGCCCCGCATATGCGCTTCATCGCGCTGGGGGTGGTGCTGCTGCTGGTGTTGCGCTTTGCGCCACGGGGGCTGGTGCCCGAGAAATAGCGCGGCGCGGCCGCGGGGGCTTTGCCCCCGCACCCCCAGGGTATTTGGAAAACGGAGAAAGGCGCGGGCCTGCGCCTTTTTTCACGCTGCGGTGAGGGTGATCGGCGTCCGGTTGCCCTGCGCGAAGCGGCGCAGCACCGCGGGATAGAGCCGGTGTTCCTGGACCAGGACGCGGGCGGCCAGCGTCTCGGCCGTGTCGCCGGGCAGGACCGGCACCCGCGCCTGACCGAGGATCGGGCCGGCGTCGAGTTCGGGCGTGACCAGGTGGACGGTGGCGCCGGCCTCGGCATCGCCGGCATCGATGGCGCGCTGATGCGTATGCAGGCCGGGATATTTCGGCAGAAGCGAGGGGTGGATGTTCAGCATCCGGCCCTGGAAGCGCCGAACGAAATCCGGGGTGAGGATGCGCATGAAACCGGCGAGGCAAAGGATGTCGGGCTGCGCGGCCAGCAAGGGTTCCAGCAGCGCCGCCTCGAATGCTGCACGGTCGCCGCCGAAGGCGCGGTGGTCGATGGCGAACCTCGGCACGCCCATGGCCTCGGCCCGGGCGAGCCCGGCCGCCTGCGGGTCGTTCGAGCCGACGACGACCGGGCGGGCCGGGTGGCTGCCGGTCATCGATTCGACCAGCTTGACCATGTTCGAGCCGCCGCCCGAGATCAGGATGGCGACGCGCTTCACCGCAGCCGGCCGGAGTAGCGCACGCCCGCGCCGGGCCGGACATGGCCCAGGCGGACCACCGTTTCGCCCTCGGCCTTCAGCAGCGCCTCGAGCTCGGCGGCGCGCTCGGCAGCCACGGCCAGGATCATGCCGATGCCGCAATTGAAGGTCTTGAGCATCTCGGGCTCGGCGATCTCGCCCGCCTGGGCCAGCCAGTCGAAGACCGGCGGCAGGCTGAAGCTGTCGAGATCGACCTCGGCCCCCAGCCCCTGGGGCAGGACGCGCGGCAGGTTCTCGGTGATGCCGCCGCCGGTGATATGGGCCGCCGCATGCACGCCCCCGGCACGGATCGCGGCCAGGACGGGACGCACGTAAAGCCGGGTCGGGACCAGCAGCGCCTGGCCCAGCGTGCCCATGCCGAAGGGCGAAGGCGCGTTCCACACCAGACCGGCATGGTCGGCCACCCGCCGCACCAGCGAGAAGCCGTTGGAATGCACCCCGTCCGAGGCGAGGCCCAAGAGAACGTCGCCATCCGCGACGCCTGCCGGCAAGGCAGTGCCGCGCTCCATCGCGCCGACGGCAAAGCCGGCGAGGTCGAAATCGCCGCGCGCATACATGCCCGGCATCTCGGCCGTCTCACCGCCGATCAGCGCGCAGCCCGAGCGGCGGCAGCCCTCGGCGATGCCGTTGACCACCCGCGCCGCCTCGTCGACCGACAGCTTGCCGGTGGCGAAATAGTCCAGGAAGAACAGCGGCTCGGCACCCTGGCAGACCAGGTCGTTCACGCACATCGCCACCAGGTCGATGCCCAGCCCGTCCAGCTCGCCCGTGTCGATGCCGATGCGCAGCTTGGTGCCGACCCCGTCGGTCGCGGCCACCAGCACCGGATCCTGGTAGCCGGCAGCACGCGGATCGAACAGCGCGCCGAAGCCGCCCAGCCCCTCCATCACGCCGGGGCGGCGGGTGGCGGCGGCGGCGGGCTTGATCCGCTCGACCAGCGCATTGCCCGCGTCGATATCCACTCCGGCCTCGGCATAGGACAGGCCGCTCTTGCGCTGCTCGGTCATCTTCGGGATCCCCTTTGCTTTGACGCCCCGATAGCGCAGGCGGGCCGCGCAGGCAATGTGCCCGCTGCGACCGGGAGCGGATTTGCCGCCGCTGCCGCCGATGCCATGCCGCGCGGCGGCTGTTGTCGGTGCCGGCCGCAGCGCATTATGATCAATATGCGACCATAACGAAGCCATGCGGCGAATCAAATGCCTGCCACGCTGAGTCTGATGGGATCCGTGCGCCTGCGCGGCGCCGATGGGGCGGATCTGACCCCCCGCAGCCAGAAGGCTCGTGGCGCGCTGGCGCTTTTGGGCACGGCACCGGACCTGCGCCTCAGCCGGGCGCGGCTGCAGGATCTGCTGTGGAGCGAGCGGGCCCGGCAGCGCGGCTCTGACAGCCTGCGGCAGATGCTGCGCGAATTGCGCGCCTCGCTGGGCGCCGAGAAGGGGCTTTTGCTGACCGGCGTCGGCTGGGTGGGGCTGGATCCCGAGCGACTGCGCATCGACCTGACCCCGGTCTATGATGCCGGCGGCGCGCCGATCGAATTCGCCGCCGACATCGACGTAC
This sequence comes from Paracoccus sp. P2, assembly GCF_046335115.1. NCBI lineage: Bacteria > Pseudomonadati > Pseudomonadota > Alphaproteobacteria > Rhodobacterales > Paracoccaceae > Paracoccus > Paracoccus sp. P2. The sequence goes on from NZ_JBGOSN010000008.1 coordinate 95,657, forward strand.
CCGACCCGGAATTCGAGACCTGGCTGCGCGACATGCGCCTGCGGCTGACGCCGGATTGCGACGGGCCCAGCATCCTGCAACGGCCCGCGCCGCCCCCACCTCCCCCCCCGTCTCCCGCCGAGCCCCGCTGCGCCGCCGAGCCGGCCGCCGGCGATTACGTCGTGGCCCTGCAGCCGGTCGAAAGCAATGACGGCCGCGCCCATGTCATCGGCGAGATGATCCTGAACGAAGCCGCGGCCCGCGCTTGCGAGATGATCCCGGCGGTGCTGGATGACCGGCCCGACATGCGGGCGCCGAAGGCCGGCATCCAGATCAGCGCCATCTGCTATGCCGCGGGGACCGACTGCTCGCTGATGGTGGTGATGCGCGACCTTGCCACCGGCGCGCGCGGCTGGACGCGGCGCTTCACCATCCGCGCCGCCAACGAGACCGCGACCATGCGCCATGCGGTGGCGCAGATCGCGGTGGCCCTGCTCGATCGGGCGCGGCGGACCGCACCGCCGGCGCAGGGGCTGACCTTCCCGGTCTGGGACGTGTTCAGCTATTCCCGCGACCGCCTGGAATCGGCCGACCGCATCCTTGCCTCGCTGCCGCGGGAACGGCAGAGCGGCGTCGCCCTGGCGCTGCGCTCCTATCTGCGCAACACGCTGATCAGCGAGCGGCTGACCGAGGATCCGGCGCGCTGTTCGGACGAGGCCGAGGCCTTTGCGCGACAGGCGCGCGACCTGGCGCCCGCCAACCCCTCGGTGCTGGCGGTGGCTTCGCTTTCCGCCTCGTGGCGGCGGGATGCGGTGGGGGCGCTGGAACTGGCGCAGGCCGCCTGCCGCAACGATCCCGACAACGAGCTGGCCTGCCATGCGCTGTCGCAGGCGCTGACCGATGTCGGCCGCGATCTCGAGGCGCTGGAGGCGACCGAGCGCGGCGCCCGCGGCGCCCTGGCCGAACTGGGCCCGGCCTCGTGGCTGATGCGCCGGGCCGTGGTGCAGCTGCGGCTGGACCGGCTGGGCGATGCCGAGAACTCGGCCGCGGCCGCCTTTGCCTTTGCCCCGGACAACCGGCCCTCGCTGCGCTTCCTGGCGGCGCTGCGCTATCATCGCGGCGACATGGCGGGCGCCGCCGACGCGCTGCGCCACCTGCGCCGGATCGAGCCGGATTTCTCGCTGGAGCTGATGGCCGAACCGGATTACCCGGTCGCGCCGCTGCGCATGGCCAGGCTGATGGGGATCACCCGCTCGGGGCTGTAGGGCACGGATTTCAGGGCGAGACCAGCACCTCGACCGCGATGGGCGCCCCGCCCCGGCCCAGATCCAGTACCAGCCGGGCCCGGCCGGGGGCGATGGCGGAAAATGCCAGGACCAGCGGCGGACCCGCATCCGGCCGCGGCCGTTCGGGACCGGCAAGGATCGGGGCGCCTTGCAGCCGGGCCAGGCGGGGATCGCGCGCCGCCGCCTCGGACAGGCTGTTCAAATGCATCTCCAGCCGGTCGCCGCAGCGCAGGGCCACGGGGCCCGAGAGGTGATCCTCGTGCAGCACGCAGGTCATGGGCCGTTGCCGCAACGGATAGCGCAGCGGCGGCGCGCCCATCGCCATCGCCCGCTGCATGCTGTCGAGCCAGGCGCCGCGCAGCCGCGCCGCGGTCAGGTCTGCCCGGTCCAGCCGCGCCCCGGTCAGGTCGGCACGCTCCAGCACCGCGCCGCGCAGGTCGGCATCGGACAGGTCCGCCAGCCCCAGGCTGGCCCGCGACAGGTTGGCGTTGCGAAACCGCGCCCGCGCCGCGCGGGCCGACCACAGGCTTGCATCCGACAGCTGCGCGTCGGTCAGGTCGGCCTCGGTCAGGTCGGCATAGGACAGGTCGGCCCCCACCAGCGTCATGCCCGACAGATCCAGCCCGGCCAGGTCGGACCCGGCCAGGTGCAGGCGTCCCATCGTCGCGATGCGCCGGACGATCTCGGCGCGGGTATATTCCGCCATGCTCCCTCTCTCGGACAGTCCTCGCCAAGAGTGTGCGGCCAGTCAAGTGCCCGGAGGCGGCTGCCTCCGCCTCCGGGCTACCGGATCGTCAGTCACCCAGGTCAGACTGGATCCAGTAACGCTTGCGGAAGCCGCGCACGCATTCGATCTCGATGCCCTGGCGGGCGACGAGACGCGCGGTGTTGCTGCGGATTCCGTATCCGATTTCCGTGGTGCCCGGCAGGATGCGCAGGCTGAGCGGCGCCGCCCCGCGCGCGGCCAGGTCGCGCATCAGCCGCGCCGAATGCTGCGCCAGGATGCGGGTGATCGCCTGCGGCTCGGGCTCGGGCAGGCCCTCGGACCGGGCAGGCGGCGGCGGGTCGTCGGGCAGGCCGTGGCGATGGGCGCGCGGGGCCATGCGCTCGGCCACCCGGCGCAGGGTCGATTCGATGCGCAGCACGGTGCCGTCCGGCCGCATCGCCAGCCGCAGCGTGCCGGCATCCGGGGTCAGCACCGGGATGCCGTCGATCGCCTGGCGGAACTGCACGATGATCTCGTCCAGGCTTTCCGCCGGCGGCTCGTCCAGCCGGCGCAGGCTGGCCGTCGCCGAAAGCGCCAGCGAGACGCGGTCGAAGACCAGCTCGATCCCCGCCGGCAGAAAGCCGTATGACCGCAGCACGGACCGGGCGCGGCTGACCAGGGCGCGGCGCGGCGGCATCTCGCGCAGGCCGCCGCGTCCCGGCGCGCCGGGCTCCAGTTCCAGCAGGATATGCCCGTCCGGCCGGCGCTGGAAGCGCAGCGCCCCCCGGCCGGCCGAGACCGCGTCCTGCGCCTCAAGGCCCGCCAGCGCCGGTCCCAGCCCCAGCCGCGACAACACCGACCGGGCCAGGGCGCGATCCTCGGTCACCGGCACCAGCCGCACGGCGCCGAACTCGGCCGGCGGTTCGGTCAGCGCCGCTTCGCGCTGGTAAAGCGCCCGCGGCGCGTGCCAGCGCCAGGCCCAGCATTGCGTCCCGCCGCGCTGCGCCGCGAAGCGCCGCTCGCCGAACAGCATGGCCAGCGCCGCCTCGCGATCGGGCGCGCAGGCACAGGCGACCGGGCTTTGATCGGGCGCGATGTCCCAGGCGCTGTCCAGCCAGGACTGCGCAAAGGGCTTGCCCATCTGCCAATGGCGCCAGAAATTCGCGCCATAGCGGCCCGAATCCCAGCAGATCGAATCAAAGCCGAACAGCATCCGCAGCCCGTCATTGGCCCGCGCCCAGCTGTAAAGCGGGCTGAAGCCCCGCCCGACGCGCAGCGACTGGCTGGTGGACCAGAACAGATAGCGCAGGCTGTCCGTGCCCAGCCGCATGCGTTCCGAGGTCAGGCAGGCGTCGGCCCCGGTCCAGAGCGCCCCCATCGGCAGGTGGAACACCCCGTCATCCTCCATCCGGCCATGGCCGGCGTGATAGAACACCCGCACCGAATCCATGTCCCGGCCCGGCGCATGTTCCATCGCCTGCCGGTCGTAGATCCAGGATTTCACCGCAGCGTCCCGGCGCCAGAAATCCGGCGTGGCGAACCGGTCCACCACATCCAGGAACCCGCCCGCATCGCGATGCGCGGCATGCAGCGCCCCGGCGGCGCGATAGGTCTCGACGCTGCAGGCGCCATAGAGCCGGGGGGCGAGGCCGGGCATCTCGGCGGCTTCCGCAGGATCCGCCGCCACCTCCGTTTCCCGACCCGGCCGGGGGTGCAATTGCTGCATCCCATCGAAGCCGGGATCGGATCGGGAAACGAAATCTTCCATGCCGAAGCTCCTTGCAGGACACGCGCCGGATCTTTCGGACCCGGCAGGCGGACGCGGTCACAGGTTGCGTCGAAGCTAGGCCGGGCGGCGTGAACTGAACGTGAATCGATGATTAATGCACAAAAGGCCGGGAAATCCCGGCATTCTTCCCAGGAATGAAAGCCCTTCCGGGCCACAATTGGACGAATCAGCCGCTTTCGTCGGCGCGCGAAGCCGGCGCCATGCCCAGGGAAAGCTCGCGCGCGGCCTCGATCACCGCCTCGGACATGGCTTCGAGCCGCGCATCCGACATGCGCAGGCTCGGCCCCGAGACCGAGATCCCCGCCGCCGCCTCGCCCGCCAGGTCGAAGATCGGCGCGGCGATGCAGCGCATGCCGGGGGTGCGCTCCTCGTTGTCCAGAGCATAGCCGCGGGCACGGATGCAGGCCAGGTCGTCCAGAAGCGCCTGCGGGTCGGTCAGGGTCATCTCGGTGAACCGCTCCAGCCGCATCTCGCGGATCATGCGTTTCAGGTCCGCCGGCCGGGCATGGGCCAGCAGCGCCTTGCCGATCCCCGAGGCATGCAGCGCCGAGCGCGTGCCGGGCGGAAAGAAGGCGCGGATCGTCTCATGCGTCTCGGCCTGGCTCAGGAACAGCACCGCGTCGCCGTTCAGGATGCCCAGGTTCGCCGTCTCGCCCGTCACCTCCATCAGCCGGCGCAAGAGCGGCCGCGCCCGCTCGACCAGGCCCGAGCGGCGCATGAAGGCCGAGCCGTGGCGAAAGGCCGTGGGGCCCACATGCCAGGCCTGGGTCTGGCTGTCGCTTTCCGCGACCCCCCGTGCCGCCAGCGTCACCAGAACCCGGTGTACGGTCGAGGGCGCCATGTCCAGCCGCTGCGCGATCTCGGTCAGGGTCAACCCGCTGGAAACCGCGATCAGGTCGAGGATGTCCAGCGCCCGGTCCAGCGCCCGGATGCCGCCCGAATCCTCGGCGCCCAAACCGCCGGCACGGCCCCTCGGGCGGCCCCTTTTGCGGATCTGAACCGACATTCAATTTTTCCTTTCGACAACTTTTTCAATTTCTTGAAAATGCCCCCTGGGCTTTGGAAAAGACCAACCGGCTGATTCAACGTCACTTTAAGCCATTTTTCCGTGATTGCGAAATATTTTTCAGAAAAATTGCATCAATGGACAGCAAAACGTAGCTTGGTCCACAAGCGCAGGAGGAATTGCCATGACCAGCCAGAACCCTATCTTCATCCCCGGCCCGACCAACATCCCCGAGGAGATGCGCAAGGCCGTCGACATGCCCACCATCGACCACCGCTCGCCGGTGTTCGGCCGGATGCTGCATCCGGCGCTTGAGGGCGTGAAGAAAGTCCTCAAGACCACGCAGGCGCAGGTTTTCCTGTTCCCCTCGACTGGCACCGGCGGCTGGGAAACCGCGATCACCAACACGCTGTCGCCCGGCGACAAGGTGCTGGCGGCGCGCAACGGCATGTTCAGCCATCGCTGGATCGACATGTGCCAGCGCCACGGGCTCGACGTCACCTTCGTCGAGACCCCCTGGGGCGAGGGCATCCCCGCCGACCGCTTCGAGGAAATCCTGACCGCCGACAAGGGCCACGAGATCCGCGTCGTGCTGGCCACGCATAACGAGACCGCGACCGGGGTGAAATCCGACATCGCCGCCGTCCGCCGCGCGCTGGACGCGGCCAAGCATCCGGCGCTGCTGTTTGTCGATGGCGTTTCCTCGATCGGCTCGATGGATTTCCGCATGGACGAATGGGGCGTCGACATCGCCGTCACCGGCTCGCAAAAGGGCTTCATGCTGCCGCCGGGCCTGGCCATCGTCGGCTTCTCGCCCAAGGCGATGGCGGCGGTCGAAAGCGCGCGCCTGCCGCGCACCTTCTTCGACATCCGCGACATGGCAACCGGCTATGCCCGCAACGGCTATCCCTACACGCCGCCGGTCGGCCTGATCAACGGGCTGAACGCGAGCTGCGAGCGCATCCTGGCCGAGGGGCTGGAGAACGTCTTTGCCCGCCACCACCGCATCGCCAGCGGCGTGCGCGCCGCGGTCGAGGCCTGGGGGCTGAAGCTCTGCGCCGTCCGCCCCGAGCTTTATTCGGACAGCGTCAGCGCCATCCGCGTCCCCGAGGGCTTCGACGCCAACCTGATCGTCAGCCATGCGCTGGAGACCTATGACATGGCCTTCGGCACCGGCCTGGGCCAGGTCGCGGGCAAGGTGTTCCGCATCGGCCACCTGGGCAGCCTGACCGACGCCATGGCGCTGTCGGGCATCGCCACCGCCGAGATGGTGATGGCCGACCTCGGCCTGCCGATCAAGCTGGGCTCGGGCGTCGCCGCCGCGCAGGAACATTACCGCCAGACCACCGCCGCCGCGCAGAAGAAAGCCGCCTGAGGATGAGGGACGCCATGTATATCCCGACCTATGAGGACATGCTGGCCGCGCATGAGCGCATCAAGCCGCATATCCGCCGCACGCCGGTCCGCACCTCGGACTATCTGAACGAGCTTGCCGGCGCGCAGCTGTTCTTCAAATGCGAGAACTTCCAGGAGCCGGGGGCCTTCAAGGTCCGCGGCGCCACCAATGCGGTCTTCGGCCTCGACGAGGCGCAGGCGGCCAAGGGCGTCGCCACGCATAGCTCGGGCAACCATGCCTCGTGTCTCAGCTACGCAGCGATGCTGCGCGGCATTCCCTGCAACGTCGTGATGCCCCGCACCGCGCCGCAGGCCAAGAAGGACACCGTGCGCCGCTACGGCGGCAAGATCACCGAATGCGAGCCCTCGACCAGCTCGCGCGAAGAGACCTTCGCCAAGGTGCAGGCCGAGACCGGCGGCGATTTCGTCCATCCCTATAACGACCCGCGGGTGATCGCCGGCCAGGGCACCTGCGCCAAGGAACTGATCGAGCAGACCGACGGGTTGGACGCCGTGGTGGCCCCGATCGGCGGCGGCGGCATGATCTCGGGCACCTGCCTGACGCTCTCGACGCTGGCGCCCGAGGTCAAGGTGATCGCGGCCGAGCCCGAGCAGGCCGACGACGCCTATCGCAGCTTCAAGGCCGGCCATATCATCGCCGACGATGCGCCCAAGACCATCGCCGACGGGCTTCTGGTGCCGCTGAAGGATCTGACCTGGCATTTCGTCAAGAACCACGTCCACGAGATCTATACCGCCTCGGATGCCGAGATCGTGGATGCGATGAAGCTGATCTGGAAGCATCTGCGCATCGTGATGGAGCCCTCCAGCGCCGTGCCGCTGGCCACCATCCTGAAGAACCCCGAAGCCTTCGCCGGCAAGCGTGTCGGCATCATCGTCACCGGCGGCAATGTCGATCTCGACAAGCTGCCGTGGAACTGAACCCGAATTGAGGAGAGTGCCATGAACGCGAAAACGGATTTCTCCGGCTACGAGGTCGGCTACGACATTCCCGCCCTGCCCGGCATGGACGAGAGCGAGATCCAGACGCCCTGCCTGATCCTCGACCTGGACGCGCTGGAGCGCAACGTCAGGAAGATGGGCGACTATGCCAAGGCCCACGGCATGCGCCACCGCAGCCACGGCAAGATGCACAAGTCGGTGGACGTGCAGAAGCTGCAGGAGTCGCTGGGCGGCGCCGTCGGCGTCTGCTGCCAGAAGGTCAGCGAGGCCGAGGTCTTTGCCCGCGGCGGCATCAAGGACGTGCTGGTCACCAACGAGGTGCGCGAGCCGGCCAAGATCGACCGCCTGGCCCGGCTGCCCAAGCTGGGCGCCACGGTGACGGTCTGCGTCGATGACCTGGCCAATATCGCCGACCTCTCGGCCGCCGCGCAGCGCCACGGCACCGAGCTCGGCATCTTCGTCGAGATCGATTGCGGCGCCGGCCGCTGCGGCGTGACCACCAAGGAAGCCGTGGTCGAGATCGCCAAGGCCGCCGATGCCGCCCCGAACCTGACCTTCAAGGGCATCCAGGCCTATCAGGGCGCCATGCAGCACATGGACAGCTTCGAGGACCGCAAGGCCAAACTGGACGCCGCCATCGCCCAGGTGAAGGAAGCCGTCGACGCGCTGGAGGCCGAGGGGCTCAAGCCCGAATTCGTCTCGGGCGGCGGCACGGGGTCCTATTATTTCGAAAGCAATTCGGGCGTTTACAACGAATTGCAATGCGGCAGCTACGCCTTCATGGATGCCGATTACGGCCGCATCCACGATGCCGAGGGCAAGCGCATCGACCAGGGCGAATGGGAAAACGCGCTGTTCATCCTGACCTCGGTGATGTCGCACGCCAAGCCGCATCTGGCGGTGGTCGATGCCGGCCTCAAGGCGCAGTCGGTCGATAGCGGCCTGCCCTTCGTCTATGGCCGCGACGACGTGAAATACATCAAGTGCAGCGACGAGCACGGCGTGGTCGAGGACAAGGACGGCGTCCTGAAGGTCAACGACAAGCTGCGGCTGGTGCCGGGCCATTGCGACCCGACCTGCAACGTGCACGACTGGTATGTCGGCGTGCGGAACGGCAAGGTCGAGACGGTCTGGCCGGTCTCGGCGCGCGGGAAGGGCTACTGATGCTCGTCGTCGCCGAAAAGGAAATCGCGGGTCTGATGACCCCCGAGGCGGCCTTCGAGGCCATCGAGGCGGTCTTCGCCTCGATGGCCCGGCGCAAGGCCTACAACTTTCCCGTGGTGCGCGAGGCCATCGGCCATGAGGACGCGCTCTACGGCTTCAAGGGCGGCTTCGATGCCGCGGCCCTGACGCTGGGGCTGAAGGCCGGCGGCTACTGGCCGAACAACCAGAAGCACGGGCTGATCAACCACCAGTCCACCGTCTTCCTGTTCGACCCGGATACCGGCCGGGTCTCGGCGGCGGTGGGCGGCAACCTGCTGACGGCGCTGCGCACGGCGGCGGCCTCGGCGGTGTCGATCAAGCATCTGGCGCCGAAAGGTGCCAAGGTGCTGGGCATGATCGGCGCCGGCCACCAGTCCGCCTTCCAGATGCGGGCGGCGGCCAATGTGCACCGGTTCGAAAAGGTCATCGGCTGGAACCCGCATCCCGAGATGCTGTCGCGCCTTGCCGATACCGCGGCCGAACTGGGCCTGCCCTTCGAGGCGGTCGAGCTGGACCGGCTCGGGGCCGAGGCCGATGTGATCATCTCGATCACCTCGTCCTTCTCGCCCCTCTTGTTGAACGAGCATGTCAAGGGCCCGACGCATATCGCGGCCATGGGCACCGACACCAAGGGCAAGCAGGAACTGGACCCGGCGCTGGTCGCGCGCGCCCGGGTCTTCACCGACGAGGTCGCGCAGTCGGTCAGCATCGGCGAATGCCAGCACGCCATCGCCTCGGGCCTGATCCGCGAGGATCAGATCGGCGAACTCGGCGCCGTCGTCGCGGGCGACGATCCGGGCCGCGGGGATGCCGAGGTCACGATCTTCGACGGCACCGGCGTCGGGTTGCAGGATCTGGCGGTCGCGCAAAAAGTCCTCGAAATCGCAAAACAAGAAGGACTGGCGCAAGAAGTCGAGATTTAACGGGTAACGTCCTGAAACTAGGGAGGTATAGGACGAATGCAAGCCATCGACACCAGCCCCGGCTTTGACCCGGTCGAGGAGCGCATCGCCGCGCCTCGACTGCTGGCCCTGGGCTTCCAGCATGTTCTGGTCATGTATGCCGGCGCCATCGCGGTGCCGCTGATCGTGGGCCGCGCCCTGCAGCTTTCGCCGCAGGACGTGGCCTTCCTGATTTCCGCCGACCTGTTCGTCTGCGGCATCGTCACCATCATCCAGAGCTTTGGCGCCACGCAATGGTTCGGCATCCGCCTGCCGGTGATGATGGGCGTGACCTTCGCCGCCGTCGGGCCGATGGTCGCCATCGCCTCGTCCAATCCGGGACAGGAGGGGGCGCGGATGATGTTCGGCGCCATCATGGCCGCCGGGCTCATCTCGATCTTCTTCGCGCCACTGGTCAGCCGGCTGTTGCGCTTTTTCCCCAGCGTCGTCACCGGCACGGTGATCCTGGTGATCGGCGTCAGCCTGATGCCGGTGGGCATCAACTGGATCTTCGGCCTGCCGGTCGGCCCGACCGCGCCGCAACTGGTCGATCCCGCCGCCCAGGCCTGGCTGGAGGCCGCCCGCACCGCCGGCGACGTCCCGGAAAGCGTCAAGCTGATGCCGACCGTGCCCAACCCGGAATACGCCTCGCTGTCGCGCATCCTGATCGGCATCACCGTGCTGGCCGCGATCCTGCTGATCGCCCGCTATGCCAGGGGCTTCGTCGCCAATATCGCAGTGCTGCTCGGCATCATCATCGGCGGGCTGCTGGCCGCGGCCATGGGCATGATGCATTTCGAGGGCATCGCCGAGGCCGCCTGGTTCGCCCCGATCAAGCCGCTGCATTTCGGCATGCCGATCTTTGACCCGGTGATGATCCTGACCATGCTTCTGGTCATGTTCGTGACCATGATCGAATCGACCGGCATGTTCCTGGCGCTTTCCGACATCTGCGGCCGCCGGATGACGCCCAAGGCGCTGTCGGCCGGGCTGCGCGTGGACGGGCTGGGCACCGCGATCGGCGGGCTGTTCAATACCTTCCCCTATACCTCCTTCAGCCAGAACGTCGGGCTGGTGGGCGTGACCGGCGTGCGCTCGCGCTTCGTCTGCGTGGCGGGCGGCGCGATCATGATCGTGCTGGGCCTGATCCCCAAGATGGGCGCGCTGGTCGAATCGCTGCCGACCACGGTGCTGGGCGGCGCGGGGCTGGTGATGTTCGGCATGGTCGCCGCGACCGGCATCCGCATCCTCTCGACGGTGGATTTCAAGGGCAACAAGCACAACCTGTTCATCGTCGCCGTCTCGCTGGGCCTCGGCATGGTGCCGATGATCGCGCCCGATTTCAACCAGTGGCTGCCGCATTCGCTGCACACGCTGATCCATTCCGGCATCCTGCTGGCCGCTGTGGCCGCAGTTCTGCTGAACTGGTTCTTCAACGGCGCCCCGCATGCCAGCGACGAGGAAATCGCCGCCGCAGCCCACGCCGCCGAGGCGCATTGATGACGAAACGCCTGCTCATCAGGGGCGCCGAAGTGGTGGTCACCATGGACGGCGCCCGGCGCGAGATCGCAGGCGGGGACATCCTGATCGACGGCGGGGTCATCTCCGCCGTCGGCCCGGGTCTTTCCGCCGAAGGCGCCGAGATCGTCGAGGCCGGGGGCTGCGTCGTCACCCCCGGCTTCGTCAACACCCATCACCACCTGTTCCAGACCCTGACCCGCGCCGTCCCGGCCGCGCAGGATGCGGCGCTGTTCGGCTGGCTGCGCACCCTCTATCCGATCTGGGGCCGCATGACCCCCGAGGACATCCGGCTCTCCACCCGGATCGGCCTGGCCGAACTGGCGCTCTCGGGCTGCACCTGCTCCTCGGACCACCTCTACCTGTTCCCGAACGGGGCGCGGCTCGACGACAGCATCGAGGCGGCCGCGGAAATCGGCATCCGCTTCACCGCCACCCGCGGCGCCATGTCGATCGGCGAGTCCAAGGGCGGCCTGCCCCCCGACGCACTGGTCGAGGACGAGGCCGCGATCCTCAAGGACAGCGAGCGCCTGGTCGCGGCCTTCCACGATCCGAATCCCGGCGCCATGGTGCAGGTGGGTCTCGCCCCCTGCTCGCCCTTCTCGGTCAGCCGGGAACTCATGCGCGACGCGGCCATCCTCGCCCGCGAAAAGGGCGTGCGGCTGCACACCCACCTGGCGGAAAACGACGAGGACATCGCCTATTCGCTGGAAAACTTCGGCATGCTGCCCGGCGACTATGCCGAAAGCCTGGGCTGGACCGGTGAGGATGTCTGGCACGCCCATTGCGTGAAACTGTCGGAGAAGGAAATCGACCTCTTCGCCCGCACCGGCACCGGGGTCGCGCATTGTCCCTGCTCGAACGCGCGGCTTGCCTCGGGCATCGCCCCGGTGCGCCGGATGCGCGACGCGGGCGTGCCGGTGGGCTTGGGCGTCGACGGCTCGGCCAGCAACGATTGCAGCCATCTGGGGCTCGAGGCGCGCCAGGCCATGCTGGTCGCCCGCCTCAAGGACGGCCCCGCCGCCCTGGGCGCGCGCGAGGCGCTGGAGATCGCCACGCTCGGCGGCGCCCGGGTTCTGGGCCGCAGCGACATCGGCGCACTCGAGCCCGGCAAACGCGCCGACCTGGTCCTGTGGGACGTCTCGGAGCTGCCGGCCGCCGGAGAATGGGATCCGGTGGCGGCGCTGGTTTTTTGCGCCCCGATCCGCCCGCGCGCGGTCTATGTGGAAGGTCGCCTCGTGGTGCAGGATCACCGCCTGCTGACCGCCGATGCGAATCGCCTGAACGAACAGGCCCGCGCCGCCATTGCCCGGCTCGCAGATTGACAAGGAAAGGAAGACAATGCCCGGTTATCTGACCACCCATGTGCTCGACACCGCCAACGGCACGCCCGCGGAAGGAATGCGGATCGAACTCTACCGCCTCGACCCCGAGCGCCGGCTGATCGCCGAAACCGTCACCAACCACGACGGCCGCACCGACAGGCACATCCTGCCCGAGGCGGAATTCCAGACCGGCGAATACGAACTGGTCTTCCATGTCGGCGCCTGGCTCGACGCCCAGGGGCACCAGGCGGCCAAGCCCCGCTTCCTCGACCAGGTGCCCCTGCGCTTCGGCATGTCGGAACAGGACCATTACCACGTGCCGCTGCTGATTTCGCCCTACGGCTTCTCGACCTATCGCGGCAGCTGAAGCACCGGCGCTTTTCTCCGTTTTCCAAATACCCTGGGGGTGAAAGGCCCCTGGGGCCTGAGGGGGCAAAGCCCCCTCTTTTTCGTTTCCGCAGGACCCGGCAAAAGATTTTCAACGCATCGTTAAGACAGCAAGGGGAAATGCGTGAATACTCGCAACCCCGCGAAGCGGCTAGTCTTTCCCCAGCTAGACAGGAGACAGAACATGTCCGATTTCGCCGTCATGTGGGATTGGCTCGCCTTTGCCATCCGCTGGACGCATGTCGTCACCGCCATCTGCTGGATCGGCTCGTCCTTCTATTTCGTCGCCCTCGACCTGGGGTTGCGCAAGGTGCCCGGCCTGCCGCCCGGCGCGCATGGCGAGGAATGGCAGGTCCATGGCGGCGGCTTCTACCACATCCAGAAATACCTGGTCGCGCCCGAGCGGATGCCCGAGCATCTGATCTGGTTCAAATGGGAAAGCTACATGACCTGGATCTCGGGGGCGGCGCTCCTGATGGTCACCTATTGGGTCGGCTCCGAGCTGTTCCTGATCGACCCCGCCAAGATGGAGCTGGCGCCCTGGCAGGCCATCCTGATCTCGGCCGGCTCGCTGTCGATCGGCTGGCTGATCTATACCAACCTGTGCAAGTCTAGGCTGGGCGAGACCCCGACCCTGCTGATGCTGATCCTGTTCGTGCTGCTGATGGTCATGGGCTGGGCCTATAACCAGGTCTTCACCGGCCGCGCGGTCATGCTGCATCTGGGCGCCTTCACCGCCACGATCATGACGGCGAACGTGTTCTTCATCATCATGCCGAACCAGCGCATCGTCGTCGCCGACCTCAAGGCCGGGCGTCCCGCCGATCCGAAATACGGCAAGATCGCCAAGCTGCGCTCGACGCATAACAACTACCTGACCCTGCCGGTCGTCTTCCTGATGCTGTCGAACCACTATCCGCTGGCCTTCGCGACGGAATACAACTGGGTGATCGCCGGGCTGGTCTTCCTGATGGGCGTGACCATCCGCCACTTCTTCAACACCATGCATGCCGGCGGCGGCATGAAATGGTGGACCTGGGCGGTGACGACGATCCTGTTCATCATCGTGATGTGGCTTTCGACCGCGCCGATGTTCCGCCAGACGCTCGAGGAGGCCGAGGCGCGCGTCCTGACGCCTTCGCAGCAGGCGATGGTCGAGGCGCCCGGCTGGGAGGACGCCTATAACGCGGTGATGGGCCGCTGCTCGATGTGCCATGCCAGGGAGCCCTCTTACGAGGGCATCCACACCGCGCCCAAGGGCGTCTTGCTGGAAACCCCCGACGACATCACCCGCGCCGCGCGCGAGATCTTCATCCAGGCCGGCGTGACCGATGCCATGCCGCCCGCCAATGTCAGCTTCATGGAGCCGCAGGAACGCCAGGCGATCATCGACTGGTATCGCAGCCTGCCCAAGACCCTGGCGTCGAACTGAGACGGGGCGCTTGAGCCTGCCATACCGCCGCCCTATGCTCGGGGCGGCCTTGTCATGTCCAGGAGCGCCCCTTTGCCCGCCACCGTCCAGCTTCTGGCCTTTGCCGCCATCGCGCTTGGCATGGTGCTGACGCCGGGACCGAACATGGTCTATCTGGTCTCGCGCGCGATCTGCCAGGGCCCGCGGGCGGGCCTGATCTCGCTGGCCGGCGTGGCATCCGGCTTCGTCTTCTACATGCTTTGCGCGGCCTTCGGCATCACTGCTCTCGTGCTGGCCGTGCCCTATGCCTATGACGCGCTGCGCATCGCCGGCGCGGGCTATCTGCTGTGGTTGGCCTGGCAGGCGGTGCGGCCCGCGGGGCGCTCGGTCTTCCAGTTGCGCGACCTGCCGCCGGACAGCCCGCGCCGGCTGTTCGCCATGGGTTTCCTCACCAACCTGCTGAACCCCAAGATCGCCGTAATGTACCTGTCGCTGCTGCCGCAATTCATCCGGCCCGAGGCGGGCAGCGTGCTGACGCAATCGCTGGCGCTCGGCACGGTGCAGATTGCCGTCAGCGTCAGCGTGAATGCGCTGATCGCGCTGGCGGCGGGCCAGATCGCCGTCATTCTGGCCGGACGCCCGGCATGGCTGCTGGTCCAGCGCGGGCTGATGGGCACGGTGCTGGCCGGGCTGGCCCTGCGCATGCTCACCGAGGCCCGGCGCTGAACCCGCTCAGGCAAACACCCCCCGCACCTCCCGCGCGATGAAATCGGCAAACAGCCGCACCTTGGGATCCTGCAGGCGGCGATGCGGCGTCAGCACGCCGAATTGCGAAGGGATCGGCGGGTAATCCGGCAGCACCTCGACCAGCCGGCCCGAGGCCAGATGCTCGGCCACCTCGTATCGCGGGCGGTTGACGATGCCCCTGCCCCCCAGCGCCCAGTTGCTCAGCACGTCGCCGTCATCGGCGTCGAACTTGCCGTTCACCAGCATTTTCTGCGGCCCCTCGGGGGTTTGCAGCACCCAGTAATATTCCGGGCTCCTCGGATAGCGCAGCAACAGGCAGTTATGCGCGGTCAGATCCTCGGGGCGCTCGGGGCGGCCGTGCTGCTCCAGGTAGTCGGGGGTCGCCACCAGCGCGCGCCGGCATTCCGCGATCCGCCGCCATTTCAGCGCCGAATCCTGCGGCTCGCCCAGGAAGAAGGCCAGGTCGATGCCGTCGGCGATGATGTCGACGTTGCGGTCCGACAGCCGCAGCCGCACCTCGACGCCGGGATACTCGTCGCAGAATTTCGGCACCAGGGGCGCGATCAGCCGCCGCCCCAGCCCCAGGGGCGCCGTCACCCGCAAGGCGCCATGCGGCATGCCGGAAAAGCCCGAGACCACCGCCTCGGCCTCGTCCAGCGTCTCGATCACCCGCCGGGCATTGTCGTAGAAGGCCCGCCCCACCTCGGTCGGCACCAGCTTGCGCGTGGTGCGGTTCAGAAGCCGCACCCCATAGCGCGTCTCCAGATCCTTGATCCGGTTCGAGGCGACGGCCGGCGACATGCGCAGGTCGCGCCCGCCGGCAGTGATCGAGCCCAGTTCGACCACCCGGACGAAGACCCGCAGACTTTCAAGATATGGCATGGATTCAACCCGCCTCTTTCAAGGAATCGCTGAAAGTCTTATGCTCAATCCGAGATTTCGCAAAGAGCAATTCGCATCTAGGCTTTTCCCATACCCAGCCATCCCGAGCGAGGACCGAATGGGCCACGAATTGCGCTTTCTTCTGAACAATACCGAGATCCGCCTGACCGAGGCGGGCTCGCGCGACACGCTGCTGGACTTCCTGCGGCTGAACCGCCGCCTGACCGGCACCAAGGAGGGCTGCGCCGAAGGCGATTGCGGCGCCTGCACGGTGCTGGTCGGACGGCTGCATGAAGGCCGGCTGCATTACGAGCCGATCAACGCCTGCATCCGCTTCCTGGCCTCGTGCCACGGCTGCCATATCGTCACCGTCGAGCATCTGCGCGGCGCCGATGGCGGGCTGCACCCGGTCCAGGCCGCCATGGTCGAGCATCACGGCAGCCAATGCGGTTTCTGCACGCCGGGCTTCGTCATGGCGCTTTACGGGCTATGGATGCAGAACCCGCGCCCCGACATGCTGGCGATCGAGACCGCGCTGCAAGGCAATCTCTGCCGCTGCACCGGCTACGAGCCGATCGTGAAGGCCGCCTTCGCCGCCAGCGAGGCCGGCGGGCAGCACATGGACGCGCTGACCGTCGAGCGCGACCGCGTCGCCGCCGCCCTGCAAGCCATCCCGGCCGAGCGGGTCGAGGTCTCGCGCGGCGAGGACCGCGCCATCCTGCCGGCCGATGCCGCCGACCTGGCGCAGGTGCTGGCCGAGAACCCCAAGGCCACCATCGTCGCGGGCGCCACCGACGTGGGCCTGTGGGTGACGAAATTCCTGCGCGACATCTCTCCGGCCGTGTTCATCGGCCATCTGGCCGACCTCAAGCGGATCGAGATCGCCGAGGACCGGGTCACCATCGGCGCCGGCGTGACCTATACCGAGTTCGAGCCCTTCCTGCGCCAGCATTTCCCCGAGGCGGAGGATTACTGGCTGCGCATCGGCGGCTGGCAGGTCAGGAACGCCGGCACCATCGGCGGCAATGTCGCCAACGGCTCGCCCATCGGCGAGACGCCGCCCCTGCTGATCGCGCTGGGGGCCACGCTGCGGCTGCGCAGCGCCGAGGGGACGCGGGAATTGCCCATCGAGGATTACTTCATCGAATACGGCAAGCAGGACCGCCGCCCCGGCGAATTCGTCGAGGCGATCACCGTGCCGCTGAAGGGCGAGGCGAAGATCGCCGCCTACAAGGTCAGCAAGCGCCATCACGCCGACATCACCGCCTCGGCCGCCGCCTTCCGGGTGGAAACCGACGGCGCCACGATCATCGACGCCCGCGTCGCCTTCGGCGGCATGGCCGCGACGCCGAAACGCGCCACCCAGGCCGAGGCGGCGCTGAAGGGCCAGCCCTTTACCGCCGAGACCTTCGAGGCCGCCGCGCGCGCGGTCGCGGGCGACTTCCAGCCGCTCAGCGATTGGCGGGCCAGCAAGGAATATCGCCAGCAACTCGCCGCCAACTTCTTCCGCCGCTTCTGGCTTGAACAGCAGGGCGCAGACCACCGCCTGAGGAGGGTCGAATGAAACAGGACGTTTTCGTCAAGGGCGCCGCCCATACCCCCATCATCCACGACTCGGCCGTGAAACATGTCACCGGCCAGGCCGATTACACCGACGACCTGCTGGAGCCGGTCGGCACGCTGCACGCCTATCTGGGCCTTTCCACCGTCGCGCATGGCCGCATCGTCTCGATGGATCTCGACGCGGTGCGCAAGGCCCCCGGCGTGCATCTGGTGCTGACCGCCGCGGACATTCCCGGCCATAATGACATCTCGCCCACCGGGCTGCACGACGAGCCGCTGCTGGCCGAGGACGAGGTGCAGTTCCATGGCCAGCCGATCTTCGCCGTGGTGGCCGAGACCCGCGACCAGGCCCGCCGCGCCTGCCAGCTGGCCCGCGTGGAATACGAGGAACTGCCCTTCGCCATCGACGCCATTTCGGCCCGCGACGCCGGGCTGGGCTATGTGACCAAGCCGCTGAAGCTCAAGCGCGGCGACATGGCCGAAATGGAGCGCGCGCCCCGCCGCATGTCCGGCCGGCTGACGGTCGGGGGGCAGGAGCATTTCTACCTGGAAAGCCAGATCGCCTTCTCGATCCCCGGCGAAGACGACGAGGTCACGGTCAACGTCTCGACCCAGCATCCCAGCGAGGTGCAGCACATGGTCGCCCATGTGCTGGGCGTGCCCTCGAACGCCGTGGTGGTGAACGTGCGCCGCATGGGCGGCGGCTTCGGCGGCAAGGAATCGCAGATGAACCCCTTCGCCTGCATCTCGGCGCTGGCGGCCAAGAAGCTCAAGCGCGCCGTCAAGCTGCGCCCCGACCGCGACGACGATTTCTCGATCACCGGCAAGCGCCACGATTTCGTCATCGACTACGAGGTGGGTTATGACGAGACCGGCAAGATCCACGCCGTCGACGCCGATTTCTACGCCCGCTGCGGCTTTTCCTCGGACCTCTCCGGGCCGGTGACCGACCGGGCGCTGTTCCATGCCGACAACGCCTATTACTACCCGGCGGTCGAGCTGCGCAGCCATCCGATGAAGACCAACACCTGCTCGAACACCGCCTTCCGCGGCTTCGGCGGCCCGCAAGGGGTGGTCATGGCCGAGCGCATCGTCGAGGACATCGCCTATCAGCTCGGCCGCGACCCGCTGGAGATCCGCAAGCTGAACCTCTACCAGAACGGCCAGCTCACCCCCTATCACCAGGAGGTCGAGGACCAGATCCTGCCGCGCATCTTCGAGGAGCTGGAGGCCAGCAGCGACTATCACGCCCGCCGCCAGGCGGTGCTGGATTTCAACGCCCGCGCCCAGGAACAGGGCGGCGCGATCCGCAAGGGCATCGCCCTGACCCCGGTCAAGTTCGGCATCAGCTTCACCGCGACCTGGTACAACCAGGCCGGCGCGCTGATCCACATCTATTCCGACGGCTCGATCCACCTGAACCACGGCGGCACCGAGATGGGCCAGGGCCTGAACACCAAGGTCGCACAGGTGGTGGCCGAGGCGCTGGGGGTCAGCATCGACCGCATCAGGATCACCAAGACCACGACCGAGAAGGTGCCGAACACCTCGGCGACCGCGGCCTCGTCGGGCTCGGACCTGAACGGCATGGCGGCGCTGGACGCCTGCCGCCAGCTGATCGAGCGGCTGACCGCCTTCGCCTCCGAGGCCAAGGGCGTGCCGCCCGAACTGGTCAGCATCGGCGAGACGGTGCAGATCGGCCAGGAGGAGATGCCCTTCGAGGACTTCATCAAGACCGCCTATCTGGCGCGGATCCAGCTGTCGGCGGCGGGCTTCTACAAGACCCCCAAGATCCACTGGAACCGCGACACCGGGCAGGGCCGGCCGTTCTATTACTTCGCCTATGGCGCCGCCTGTTCCGAGGTCTCGGTCGACACGCTGACCGGCGAATACGTGATCGAGCGCGCCGACGTGCTGCACGACGTGGGCCGCAGCCTGAATCCCGCGCTCGACAAGGGCCAGGTCGAGGGCGCCTTCGTGCAGGGTACCGGCTGGCTGACCAGCGAGGAACTGTGGTGGGACCAGAAGGGCCGGCTGCGCACCCACGCGCCCTCGACCTACAAGATCCCTCTGGCCTCGGACCGGCCCAAGGTCTTCAACGTCGCGTTGGCCGACTGGTCGGTGAACCGCGAGGCGACGATCAAGCGGTCGAAGGCGGTGGGCGAGCCGCCCTTCATGCTGGGCATCTCGGTCTTCCAGGCGCTGAACATGGCGGTGGCCTCGTTCAACGGCTACCGCGAAAACCCGCGCATCGACGCCCCGGCCACCCCCGAGCGCGTGCTGATGGCCATCGAGCGGCTGCGGCCATGATCCGGGTCGAGATCACCCGCACGCGCGGCTCCTCGCCGCGCGAGAAAGGGGCGGCGATGTTCGTCACCCCCGGCACGGTGCGGGGCACCATCGGCGGCGGCCAGCTGGAATACATGGCCATCGACCGCGCCCGGCAGATGCTGGCGCGCGGCGAGGCTGCCGCCCGCATGGACGTGCCGCTGGGCCCCGAGATCGGCCAGTGCTGCGGCGGAAGGGTCGAGCTTGCCCTGACCCGCGTCGCCGAAGCCCCGGCCGGCCCCGAACATCCGCAGGTGCTGATCTTCGGCGCCGGCCATGTCGGCCGGGCGCTCGCCAGGGCCCTGGCGCTCCTGCCGCTGCGCCCGGTCCTGATCGACCAGCGCGCAAGCGAACTGGCGCAAGCGACGGGCGAGACCCGCCTCACCCCCCTGCCCGAGGCCGAGATCCGCAAGGCCCCCTTCGGCACCAGCTACATCATCGTCACCCATGACCACGCGCTGGACTTCCTGCTGGCGGCCGAGGCGCTGCGCCGGATGGACGCACCCTATATCGGCATGATCGGCAGCCGGACGAAACTGGTGCAGTTCCGCCGCTTCGCCCGCGCCCAGGGGCTCGATACCGACCGGCTGACCTGTCCGATCGGCGCCGGCTGGTCGCGCGACAAGCGCCCCGAGGTCATCGCCGCCTTCACCGCCGCCGAAATCATCGGCCGCCTGACCGAAACCGTTTCACCGTTTGAAAAATACCCATGCGACAGCTGATCCGGGGGCGCACGCTCTCCTTCCACGCCGACCCCGCCGAGACCGAGAACGCCTTCACCTATCACGAGGACGGCGCCGTCATCACCGAGAACGGCAAGATCGCGGCCATCGGCGACTATGCCAGCCTGCGCGACCCCGCCCTGCCGGAGATCGACCACCGACCGTACCTGATCCTGCCCGGCTTCATCGACACCCATATCCATTTCCCGCAGGTGCAGGTGATCGCCAGCTGGGGGGCGCAGCTGCTCGACTGGCTCAACACCTATACCTTCCCCGAGGAATCGCGTTTCGCCCAGCAGGGCCATGCGCCGCTGATGGCCGAGAAGTTCCTCGACCTGCTGCTTTCGCACGGCACCACCACCGCCGTCGCCTTCTGCTCGGTGCATCCGCAATCGGCCGAGGCGCTGTTCTCGGCCGCCGAGGCGCGGGGCATGGCGATGGTCGCCGGCAAGGTGATGATGGACCGCAACGCCCCCGAGGCGGTTCTGGACACCCCGCAACAGGGCTATGACGACAGCAAGCGGCTGATCGAAACATGGCACGGCCGCGGCCGCCAGCACTATGCCATCACCCCGCGCTTCGCCATCACCTCGACGCCCGAGCAGATGGAGATGACCGGGCAGCTGGTGCGCGAACATCCCGATTGCCATATCCAGACGCATCTGTCCGAGAACAGGGACGAGATCGCCTTCACCCTCAGCCTCTATCCGCAGGCGCGCGACTATCTCGACATTTACGAGACCTATGGGTTGCTTTCGGATAAGCTGCTGCTCGGCCATTCCATCCACCTGGAACCGCGCGAGATCGCCCGCATGGCCGAGACCGGCTCGCGCGCGGTATTCTGCCCGACCTCGAACCTGTTCCTGGGCTCGGGCCTTTTCGACGAGGCGGGCCTGCGCGCTGCGGGCGTGGTCAGCGGCATCGCCACCGATGTCGGCGGCGGCACCAGCTACTCGATGCTGCAGACCCTGAACGAGGGCTACAAGATCCTGCAGTTGCGCGGCCAGAAGCTGCATCCCTATGCCGCCTTCCACTGGGTGACGCGCGGCAATGCCCTGGCGCTCGGCATAGCCGACCGCATCGGCACGCTCGACCCCGGCAGCGATGCCGACCTGGTGGTGCTCGACAGCCGCGCCACGCCCGCGATGGCGCTGCGCATGGACCGGGCCGAGACCCTGGCCGAGGAGTTGTTCATCCTGCAGATACTCGGCGACGACCGCGCCATCGCCCAGACCTATGTTGCCGGGAAACCGATGCTCGGGTGAGGTGGGGACTGGTTGCTGCAAAAGAAAGGATAAGCGTGCGCAAGCGAAAGCAATAGCGTGCGCAAACCCGTCAAGCGGAATTTCTCCGGCAGCGCGGTTTACGCCAGCAGATCGGCGACGTGGCTGCGATCGTAGATACGCGCGCTGCCGCCCGCCGGGACAATTCCGCGCGCATCAAGGCGCTGCCGGAGGCTGTCCCAATCCATGCGCGCCTTGCCCCCCAGTGTGCGAAAACTGATGAAACGGTCGTGAAACGCCTGCCGATCGGTCGCCGTCAACCGCAACTGATCGCCGCCACGCGGCCCCCGGATCCGACGAAAGGGCAAGCCCATCCGCCGGATGGGCGTCGCCAGTTCGGCAGTGCGCAACCCTTCAGAGCTGGCGAAGACAGCCAGGGAAACCGCCTCGCCCTCCTGTCCGACATGGCCGAGATTGACCAGAACCGAGACAAATCCGGATCGTTGCAGATACTTCCCCACCCGAGAGAGCCGGCCATCCCGGATTCGTTCGATCACCTCGGGAACCGTCAGCTGCAACCTTGATGCGGCCTCCGCTAGGCTGCACCAGTCGTGCATCGCGACATAGACCGGCACCGCGCCGACAAGCAGATCATCAATCAACCGCTGCGTCGCCAGCGGATCCCAGCGACCGTGGGGACTGGTCATCCTGATCGTGAAGCAGGCAATCGAGCAGGCCTTGACCCGCGAGTCCGGGCATCTGAGGGTCGAACATTTCGTCGAGGCCTGGGTGCACAGGACCGGCATCACCCCAGCAGCTTCGCCGTTTCTCCACCGGCAATACGCCGCAACCTTTCCGCGTGATCGCATTTTCTGGTCACACAAGGATGCGTGAGGCGGTAGCCGCCTTGAGCGACCGCAAGACGAACCCGCCGTCGCCAGGATTGTTCAGCGGGTGAGGGCTGCACCTTCTCGGCCTTGGGGTGCGCCTTTGGTCGTTGCCTGGCATGGAAGGTGGGTGCGGTAAAACCCGAGAGGCGTTTTTTCGGATTCGTCTGCGAACGCCTGGGCATCAAACCAGCGGCGGTCATGATGGTGGGTGACAGCGCGACATCCGACATCCACGGCCCGCGGGCTGCGGGTCTGCAAGCCATCAGGATCTGTCGCGACGACAGCTTGCGCCAATCGGAGGACATCGCCAATCTTGAAGAGCTGATTTCGGCCTTTGCAGGCGACGGAGGCAGATCATGACGCAGTCGGACCACTCGGATGACCCATGCAACAGGCGCAAGCCGGCGGGCAAGCGGCAAGGCAAGCCGGGAGATGAGGCCCCCTTTGTCGAGCGAATGCGCCGGAAAGCCCTATCCCGTGCGCAAGACGAAGCGGATATGGCCAGCGGGCGCATCAGCAGGCAGCAGATGCAGCAGATCAACAGTGCCGGCCTTGGGCGCATCCTGCGCAATGCACGCATTGGCAGGCGTGGCCGCTCCGACGGGGACAAGAGGATGTGATTGGTCTTCGCGCCAGATGGAAGATGGCGCGACCGATGAGTTCCCTTGGCGTTCCTCTATGGGCGTGGAACTGGCCGGATCGTCCTCTCGATGTCGCAGAGGCAATTGCGGCGGTGCTTTACGAAGTTTCTGGAACAATCTTCCGGCCACCCAGCAAAACGGCAAGGCAATGGCCTTTCTGTTTTCCAATGACCTGCTCCATCGCGACCTATGGACTGACCTCGGGCCCGCGCAGGATCATCCCGACCGCCGTCACGCCTTCAGCATCTTGACGACTTGACGTGCCGTGGCCTTGGCCGAAGCCGGGTTCTGTCCGGTCACCAGCCTGCCATCGGTCACGACATGGGGCACAAAGGGCAGCAGCGCCTTGCCATAGCGCGCGCCGCGCCGCTTCATCTCGGCCTCGGCATTGTAGGGCATGTGCTTCGCCACGCCAGCAAGGCTCTCCTCGGTCCAGGAAAAGCCGGTCAGGCGGCGGTCCTCGACCAGCAGACGGCCATCGGCCAGCCGGGTATTCAGCAGCCCGCAATAGCCGTGGCAGACTGCCGAGACGATCGCGCCACGCTCCCATATCCGCCGCGTGATGTCCTGCAAGCCGGCGCTGCCGGGGAAGTCCCACATCACGCCATGGCCACCGGTGAAATAGATCGCATCATAGGCGTCGGCGTCGACCTCCTCCGGCGCGGCCGTCCGCTCCAGCAGCGCCATGCGCGCCGGATCGTTCAGCCAGGCCCGGGCCGAGGCGTCGAGCAGCGGCCATTTCAGCGCCCGCGGCTCCAGCGGAGAAACCCCGCCGGCCGGGCTGACAATGTCCTGCCGATAGCCCTGGGCTGCGAACGCGTCCCAGGCATGGCTCAACTCCGACAGCCAGAGCCCGGTCTTGCGACCTGGATCGTCATAGTGACCGCGGTTGGTCACGACATGCAAAATGCGCTTGTGCATGCCCGATCCTCTCATGCGGCAGAGCGGCGTTGCAACCAGCTGCGATAGCGGCGGCTGCGGCGCGCCATGCGCAGCCGGTCGCGGACCAGCACCCAAGGCGCCCAGGCCTGCGGGCGCGGGCTGCGGCCGGCACCGAGGCGGCGCAGTTGCAGCTTGGTCAGCGCCATGGTGGCCAGGCCCGAAAGTGCGCGGTTCTTCCAGCGCACCATCGGCACATCGACCGCGGCCTCGCCCGCCTGCCAGCGGTTCGGCAGGTCCGGGGCATAGGCCAGCGCCTGCGCGAGGCCGACCATGGCCACGCCGGCGCGGTCGCCCTCGGGTGCCAGCGCGGCCTCGGCGGTGGCGCGGCGGCGGATGCCGCCCGTCACCATCACCGGCATGCGCGCCTCGGCCACGATGTCGCGGGCGAAATCGACGAAATAGGCCTCGCGGGCCAAGGTGCTTTGGCGGGTGCTGGCCTGTTGCGGCCGGCCGTGCATGGCCGGGCTTTCATAGCTGCCGCCCGAAAGCTCGACCAGATCCACGGGCAATTCGTTCAGCATGCGCACCACCGCCACCGCGTCCTGCGCCTCAAACCCGCCCTTCTGGAAATCCGAGGAGTTCAGCTTGACGCCGACGCCAAAGCCCGGCGCCACGCGGGCGCGGATGGCGCGGATGATCTCGACCAGGATGCGGGCGCGGTTTTCCAGCGACCCGCCCCAGCGATCCTCGCGCCGGTTGGTCAGGGGCGACAGGAACTGGCTCAGCAGATAGCCATGCGCGGCATGGACCTGCACGCCGTCGAACCCGGCCTGCTCGGCCAGCGCGGCGGTGTCGGCAAAGCGGCGGATCACCTCGGCGATCTCGGCCTCAGTCATGGCGCGGGGCCGGGCAAAGAGATGCGCATAGCCCTCGATCGCCATGGGCACGGCCGAGGGCGCGATGGCCTGCGGGTTGGTCGCGGCATAGACTTGGCGGCCGGGATGGTTGATCTGCATCCACAGCCGCGCACCATTCGCGCGCCCGGCCTGCGCCCATGCGCGGAACGGCTGCAGCGGCTGGCTGGCGTCCAGGATCACCCCGGCCGGCCCGGTCACCGCATCGGGGGCGACCATGACATTGCCGGTCAGCAAGAGCCCTGCCCCGCCCTCGGCCCAGCGGCGATAGAGCCGGTGCAATTCCGCACCCGGCAGGTGGCCGGCATCGGCCATGTTTTCCTCCATCGCCGCCTTGGCGATGCGGTTCTTGACGATCTGGCCGCCGGGCAATTGAAGCGGCTGGAACAGCGGGGTTTCGGGGGTAGCGGTCATGCGGCATGATCCTTTTGCATCGTGACGCAAGGCGATATAAGCTTTAAACCTAAGTTCAAGGTCAAGAGGCGGGAATGAAAATCGGCGAGATTGCCAAGGCAGCGGGCGTGACCACCTCGCGCATCCGGTTTTACGAGAAGCGCGGCATCATCGCCCCGGCCGTCCGCGGCGAGAACGGCTATCGCGATTACCCCGAGGAACTGGTCGCCATCCTGCGCTTCATCGAGCAGGCCCAGTCCCTGGGCTTTTCGCTGAAGGAAATCGCCGGCGTCGAGATCGCCGAGGGCGAGCATCCGATTTCCTGCGACGAGGCGATCCAGCTTCTGTCCGAAAAGCTGACCACCGTCGATGCGATCATCGCCGAAGCCAAACTGCGCAAGAGCCGCATCAAGGCCCTGATCAGCGAATTGCAGCAGCGAAGGGCGCAAGGATAAGCGTCGAAACCGCGCGCCTGCCCGACGGGTTGAGCCCGCGAACCTGCCCCGGACCATTCCCGCTTGACCTTGAACCTAGGTTCAAGGGCTACAGTCATTCCGGCAAATGGGAATCAGGCACCTGTCGCGTGACGGGCCGCCCTGGAATGACGGAAGGACGCGAGAATGACGCAAGAGACGGTCGAGGTCGAATTCGCCGGCCACAAGCTGCAGGTTCCGGCGGGCGGCTATTACGACCGCTTCCGCTCGAATCCCGATCTGGACGCGGTGGCGCGCGATCCGGCGGCGGGCAATATCGACTTCTTCCGCCGCATCCCCAAGGTGCAGTTGCAGACCCGGCTCGGCCCGGCATGGAGCCCGAATTTCTATTACCGCGCCAGCACGGTGCAACTGTTGTTCCTGGCGCCGCTGACCAAGCTCGCCGCGCTGCTGCCGCCGCCGCTGGAGCCGCTGCATGTCCTGCCGCGGCACGGGCTGGTGGCACTGACCTATTTTTCCTACCAGGTCTGCGACAACGATCCCTATAACGAGGTGTCGATCGCAGCGATCCTGCGCCGCCCCGGCTCGCGCCGGCCCGGACCGCTGGAACTGCTGCAATCCATCCGCCGCCGCACCTTCCACGCCCATGTCCTGGCGCTGCCCGTCGATACCGAGATCGCGCGGCTGCGCGGCGTGATGGGCTATCAGCTGCCGAAATGGCTGGCGAAGATCGACCTGAACCTCGACGGCGCGGTCTCGGCCAGCATCCAGTCGCCGGACGGCAGCACCGACCTGGCCGTCCGCGCGCCGCTGCCCCGGCTGCGGCAGGTGCCGTCGCAATCGCGGATCGGCACCAATATCTCGGTCGGGCTGCTGGACGGGGCCTGGCACCAGACCCTGGTGCAGTCGAACCCGACGGAACTGGCCGAGGTGACCATGCCGAAGGGTGTCACCGTCACCCGCGGCGGCGGCACCATGAGCCGGCTTCTGGACGGGCTGGGCGCGGGCCGGATCATCCGGCTGGACGTGGTCCGCGACAGCCAGATGGCGCTGCACCTGCCGCGCCCGATCTCCATCCCCGACCGGGGCTGAACCCCCAAGCAAAGGAGAAACGACCATGAGCTTCGTCACCACCAAGGACGGCGTCGAGATCTATTACAAGGACTGGGGCCCGAAGGACGCCCAGCCGATCCACTTCCACCACGGCTGGCCGCTCAGCGCCGACGACTGGGACAACCAGATGCTGTTCTTCCTGGCCCAGGGCTATCGCGTCGTCGCGCATGACCGGCGCGGGCATGGCCGCTCGGCCCAGGTCGGCGAGGGCCATGACATGGACCATTACGCCGCCGACGCCTCGGCCGTGGCCGAGCATCTGGACCTGAGGAACGCCATCCATATCGGCCATTCCACCGGCGGCGGCCAGGTCGCGCGCTATGTCGCGCAATATGGCCAGCCGCAGGGCCGCGTGGCCAAGGCGGTGCTGGTCAGCGCGGTGCCGCCGCTGATGGTCAGGACGCCCGACAATCCCGAAGGCACGCCGATCGAGGTTTTCGACGGGTTCCGCGCCGCACTGGCCGCCAACCGGGCGCAATTCTTCCTCGATGTGCCTTCGGGTCCGTTCTACGGCTACAACCGGCCGGGCGCCGAACCCTCGCAGGGCGTGATCGAAAACTGGTGGCGCCAGGGCATGATGGGCAGCGCCAAGGCGCATTACGAAGGCATCAGGGCCTTCTCGGAAACCGACCAGACCGAGGATCTGAAGGCGATCACCGTGCCCACGCTGGTGATGCAGGGCGACGACGATCAGGTCGTGCCCTACAAGGCAGCGGCAATCATGCAGGACAAGCTTTTGCCAAACAGCCAGTTGATCATCTATCCCGGATTCTCGCACGGGATGCTGACGGTGAATGCCGATGTGGTCAACGCCGACATCCTGAAGTTCATCAGGTCCTGATACCCTGCGCGCCGGGCCGGTCCCGGCGCGCCCCTGCCAGACGGAAAAGACGATGCCAGATCCCGAGATGACCGCCGTGCTGGAACGCCAGCGCCAAGCCTTCCTGACCGAGGGCGCGCCCGACATCGGCATGCGCCGGGACAGGCTGGCCCGGCTGCGCAAGGCGACGCTGGCGCATCGCCGCGACCTGGCCCGCGCCATCAGCGCGGATTTCAGCCACCGCTCGGCGCATGAAAGCGACCTTCTCGAACTGATGGTGGTCGTTCAGGCCATCGACTATCTGCAAAAGAACCTGCGCCGCTTCATGCGGCCACAAAAACGGCACGTCGCCCCGACCTATCGCGCCGGCCGCGCCTGGGTCGAATACCAGCCCAAGGGCATCATCGGCATCATGGCGCCCTGGAACTACCCGGTCTCGCTGGTGCTGATCCCGCTGGCCACGGCGCTGGCGGCCGGCAACCGCGCCATGCTGAAGCCCTCGGAACTGACACAGCGCACCAGCGCGCTGCTGCGCGACATGCTGGCCGAAGCCTTTCCCGAGGACGAGGTCGCGGTGATCCTCGGCGGCCCCGAGGTGGGGGCCGCCTTCAGCCGCCTGCCCTTCGACCATCTGCTGTTTACCGGCAGCACGCCGGTCGGGCGCAAGGTCATGCAGGCGGCGTCCGAAAACCTGGTGCCGCTGACGCTGGAACTGGGCGGGAAAAGCCCCGCCATCATCGCGCCCGGCCAGGTCAATCGCCGCACCATGGAGGGGCTGACCTTCGGCAAGCTGTCGAACGGCGGCCAGACCTGCGTAGCGCCGGATTACGCGCTGGTGCATCGCGACGACCTCGACGCCTTCCGCGCTGCTTATGAGGAAACGGTCAGGCGCTTCTATCCCGCAGGGCCGACCAGTCCCGACTATACCGCGATCATCAACGACCGGCATTTCGCGCGCCTGAACGGCTTGCTGGAGGATGCCAAGACAAAGGGCGCCGAGATCATCCCCGTCGGCCACCGCCCCGACAGCGCCGCGAGCCGCCCCCAGACCATTGCGCCCACGCTGGTGCTGAATGCCGGCGACGATTGCGCGGTCATGCAGGACGAGATCTTCGGCCCCATCCTGCCGGTGCGGAGCTACGAGACCATGGACGAGGTCATCGCTTTCGTGAACGCCCGCCCCCGGCCGCTGGCGCTGTATTACTTCGGCCCCCGCGATGCGGAGTGCGGGAAGCTGCTGGCCCAGACCACCTCGGGCAATGTCTGCATCAATGCGACGATGATGCATGTGGCGCAGGACGACCTGCCCTTTGGCGGCATCGGCCCCAGCGGCATGGGCGCCTATCACGGCCCCGAGGGTTTCCGCGCCATGAGCCATGCCAAGGGCATCTATGCACAGGGCCGCTGGAACCCGGCAAGGCTGCTGCACGCGCCCTTCGGCAGGTTCGCAAAGCTCGCCGCCCGCCTGAACCTGCGTTAAATGGTGCGGGGGAAGGCAGCCGTGCCTTCCCCCGTTGTTGCGCCAGTTTCACGACGCTGCACCCATGGCCTCCAGCCGTTGCCTGTCATCGGGCGAAAGCGCCCCCAGCAGCGTGATCGGCGTGCGCTGGAAGCGCAGCGCCTCGCGCGCGCCGCGATCCAGATCCTCGGGCGCGACCGCGCCTTCTGCCAGAACCTCGGCCGCCGGGCGGCACAGCGCCATGGTCAGGCGCCGGGCGACCTCCGCCCGCGCGGCATCGGGCAAGGCGGGCGGATCACCGTCGATCAGCCAATCCGCGCCCTCGCCTCCGGTCCGCAGCAAGCCCTGCGCCGGGCGATAGAAGGCGCCCAGCCGTTCCAGCCCCTGCATCGCCCGCAGCATGATGACCGGCTTGGTCAGGTTCATCACCCGGAACGGCCCCGCCGGCACCCCGAAACTGGCGCAGGCCACGGCGTCGATCTGGCCCGGCGTGGCAATGCCCTCGTCCAGCAGCCGCACCGCCTCGTTGCAATAGGGGCAGAAGAAGCGGTTCAAGGCAAAGCCGGGGCTGTCCTTGCAGGGCAAGGGCGACTTGCCCGTCCGCGCCAGGAAATCCAGCGCGCGCTGGCGGATCGCCGCGCGGGTCTCGGGCGTCGAGATCACCTCGACCGTAGGGCAGATCTCGGCCGGGCTGAAGTAATGCAGGCCCAGCAGCCGCCCGGGATCGTCCAGCGCCCGGGCGATGTCAGCGACCTGCAGGCAGGAGGTATTGGTGGCGATCACCGCATCCGGCCGCAGCACATCCTGCACCCGAGACAGCAGCTCGTGCTTGACCGCCAGATCCTCGAACACCGCCTCGATCAGCAACTCGCTGCCCGACACCGCGCCGAGGTCGGTCGAAACCGCCAGGCAGGCGCGGGCCGCATCGGCCCCTGCCGCCTCCATGCGGCCCTTTTTGACCTCGCGCGCCAGATGACGGTCGATGCGGTCGCGCAGCCGGTCCAGAGCGGCCTGGGTGGTATCGACGACCGTGGTCGGGATGCCGGCCTTCAGGCTGGTGATGGCGATGCCGCCGCCCATGGTGCCGGCGCCGATGATCGAGAGCCTCATGCCGCGCCCCCCAGGGCCTCGACGATCACGGCGATGCCCTGGCCGCCGCCGATGCACATGGTCGCAAGACCGTAGCGGCCGCCGGTCCGGTTCAGTTCGTAGATCAGCTTGGTCAGGATAATCGCGCCCGAGGCGCCGATGGGATGGCCAAGCGCCACCGCACCGCCATTGGGATTGACCCGCGCCGGATCAAAGCCAAGCGCATCGCTGACGGCGCAAGCCTGCGCGGCAAAGGCCTCGTTGCTTTCGATCACGTCGAGATCCTGCACGCCCAGCCCGGCCCGTTCCAAGGCCTGCCGCGAGGCCGGGATCGGACCCAGCCCCATCACATCGGGCGCGACCCCGCCCAACCCATAGGCGACGATCCGGGCCAGCGGACGCACCCCGGCCGCGCCGGCTGCCGCCTCGTTCATCAGCACCAGCGCCGCCGCGCCATCGTTGAGACCGCTGGCATTACCCGCCGTCACGCTGCCCTCCTTGCTGAAGGCCGGGTGCAATTTGGCCAGGTCGTCCAGCGTCACGCCCGGCCGCACATGCTCGTCGCGGTCGAAGATCACCTCCTTGCGGCCCTGCCTGACGGTGATCGGCAGGATCTGGTCGCGGAAATGCCCGGCCTCGATGGCGGCGGCGGCGCGGCGATGCGATTCCAGCGCAAAGGCGTCCTGCGCGGCGCGGTCGATGCCGCAACGCGCGGCGACATTCTCGGCGGTCACGCCCATGTGGACCCCGCCGAAAGGGTCGGTCAGCGCGCCGACCATCATGTCCACGGCCCGGACATCGCCCATCTTCTGGCCGGCGCGGGCAGACAGCAGGTGGCCGGCGCGGCTCATGCTTTCGGCACCACCGGCCAGGGCCACACCGGCATTGCCCAGCATGATCTGCTCGGCCGCCGTCACCACCGCCTGCAGGCCCGAGCCGCAGAGCCGGTTCAGCGTCAGCGCCGGCGCGGTTTCCGGCACGCCCGCGCGCATGGCGGCGACGCGGCTCAGATACATGTCCTCGGGCGCGGTGTGGATCACGTTGCCGAAAACGGTCTGCTGCACGGCATCGGGCGCAAGACCCGCGCGGGAAATCGCCTCGGCCGCGACAAGCGCGCCCAGTTCGCAGGGCGGGATCGCGGCCAGCGCGCGCCCGAAATCGCCGATGGCGGTGCGCACGGCACTGGCGATCACGACATTGGTCATGGTTCATCCTTTCCAGACATGGCCGGGCCTGCCACGGGCGGGCATGGCGCGGCGAATGGCTTCGCCGCCGCGGCGGCAAAGGGTTCAGCTTGGATCGAGGATGCGGCCCGGCCCGGCGCTCAGCCGAAATGGTCCTGCGTACGCGGGTCGATGGGGATCGGGGCGCGCAGGTCATAGCCCGCGACCTCGTATCCGCGCCGGAAATCCTCGATATGGCGGGCCATCCAGCGCCGGGCTTCGGCGCTGTCGCCCTTTTCGATCTCGGCCAGGATGGCGCGATGCGCCTCGAGCAGCCGGTGACGGGCCTGCGGCACCGTCTCGTAGAGGTCGATCGTGGCCGAGAACAGCAGCACCCGGATCGGCTCGCTGACCAGCGACAGCGCCGCATTCGACGACGCCTGCGCGACAAGCCGGTGGAACTCGATATCGTTCGAGGTCACCTTCTCGTCATCGTCCAGATGCTCGGCCAGCCGGGCCACGTTCTCGCGCAGCGCCTCCAAAAGCTCCGGCTCGATCCGCTCGGCCGCGACCGAGGCCGCAAAGGGCTCGACCTGCAATTGCAGCTCCCACAGGTCGAGGAAACTGACATGCATCAGCCCCAGCGCGCGGGTGTTGACCCAGGCGATCTTGCTGGCCTGCGGCACCCGCACGATCAGGCGCTTGGCCCCGCCGCGTTCGATCAGGTCGGCGTTTTCCAGCGCCCGGATCCCTTCGCGCACGGTCGAGCGGTTGACGCCCAATTGCGCGGCCAGTTCGGTCTCGGTCGGCAGCGTGTCTCCGGTCTTCAGGCGGCCGGACATGATCGCCTCTTCGATGGCCTTGGCGACCCGCTTGTAGGTCGGATCGGTATCGACCTGGATCAGGGCGGCTTCCGAGGGTGAACGGGCCATCTGCGGCATCTCCGGCTGTCATGCGGTTCTGGGCGTGTGTCAGTCGTCATAGCACGGCTTTCCCAGAACCTGCCATGCACGCAGTGCAAAGCGATGCGCAAGAGGCCCATAGCGCGCCGCATCGGGGTCCGAGGCCGTGCCGGCCGCCGCCCGGTCGGCGATTCCGACGAAGATCACCGCGAAACGGAACAGCGCGAAGGCCAGGTGGAACGGCGTCGGCTCGGGCACCGCCGGCAGGAAAGATCGGTAATGCGCGACGAATTCCGCCTCGGTCGGGATGCCCTCGCTTTCAGCGCCCAGGATGCCGCCATATTCCTGCGGATCGGTGTGCCAGGGCATGCAGCAAAAGCCGAGATCGGCCAGCGGATGGCCCAGCGTGGACAACTCCCAGTCGAGGACGGCTACGACACGCGGTTCGGTCGGGTGAAACAGCATGTTGCCCAGCCGGAAATCGCCATGCGCCAGCGAGACGAGGCCGTCATCGGGCGGGATCATCCCTTCAAGCGTCTCGGTCAGCGCCAGCAGCGCCTGGTCCTTGTTCGGCGAATCGCGCAGCTGTCCGCCCCAGCGCCGCATCTGGCGGGCGAAGTAATTGCCGGGGCGGCCGAAATCGCCCAGGCCCACGGCATCGGGGCGGACGGCATGCATCCGCGCCAGCGTCTCGGCCATGGACAGATACATCGCCCGGCGCTCCTTGGGGGGGCGATCCGGCAGGGAGCAGTCGGAAAACACCCGGCCGTCGACGAACTCCATCAGGTAGAAGGGCGTGCCCAGCACATCCGGGTCGTCATGGAACAGCACCACCGGCGGCACGGGTACGTCGGTCTGTCCCAGCGCGGCCATGACGCGATATTCGCGGTCGATGGCATGAGCGCCGCGCAGGATCTCTCCGTTCGGCTGCTTGCGCAGCACCATCCTGCGACCGCCCCATTCGACCACATAGGTCGGGTTGGACTGCCCGCCCGAGATGCGGTCGAGCACCAGCCGGCCGGGGCCGAAGCGATCAGCAAGGAAGCCCTCCAGCCGGGTAATGTCGAAATCGGCATCAAGCATTGGCGGCCTCCGCCACGTCCCAGCGCCAGAAATCGCGGCCTTCGCCGGCCAGGGCGCGGTTCAGGATCATCCGGTGTACCTCGTCCGCGCCATCGACCAGCCGCGCCTGCCGGGCGTAGCGATAGATCCACTCGGCCACCGTATCCTTGGAATAGCCGCGCGCGCCGTTGATCTGGATCGCCGTGTCGGCCGCGCGATGCAGCAGGTTCGCCACATGCACCTTGGCCATCGAGACCTCTTTCTGCGCGAAACCGCCCCGGTCCAGCTCCCAAGCCGCCTTCATCACCAGCAGCCGCCCGACCTCGATATCGGCGCAGAGCGTGCCCAGCATGATCTGCACGCTTTCGCGGTCGGCAAGGCGGATGCCGAAGCCCTCGCGCCGCTCGGCATAATCGGTCGCGATCTCGACGCAGCGTTTCGCCAGGCCCAGCCAGCGCATGCAATGGGTCAGCCGCGCAACGCCCAGCCGGGTCTGCACGACCTTGAGGCCGCGCCCCTCGCCCAGCACCACGTTGCGCGCCGGGATGCGCAGCCCGTCGAAGACCAGTTCGCAATGGCCGCCATGTTCCTCGGGGCCCATGATCGGGATGCGGCGGGTGATCTGCCAGCCGGGATCGTCGCGGTGGAACAGGAAACAGGTATGGCCGCGCCGCGCGTCGTCCGAGGTGCGGGCCAGCAGCAGGAAATGCTCGGCCTCGCCCGCGCCGGTGATGAACCACTTGTGGCCGTGGACGACATAGTCGTCGCCGTCGCGCATGGCGCGGGTCTGCATCATGCCGGGATCCGAGCCGCCGCCCGGCGCCGGCTCGGTCATGGCGAAGGCCGAACGCACCTTGCCCTCGACGACGGGACGCAGCCACCAGTCCTGCTGCTCGGGCGTGCCAAGCGCGGCCATCACCATCATGTTGCCGTCGTCCGGCGCCGCCGAGTTGAACACCACCGGCCCGAAGATCGAGCGGTTCATCTCTTCGTAGCAGACCGCCATGCCGACCCGGCCGATGCCCCTGCCGCCAAGCGTTTCCGGCAATTGCAGGCACCACAGCCCCCTGTCGCGCGCCTTGGCCCGCAGCCGTCGCAGCGGCTCGACGGCGATATTCTCATGCGCGTCATAAGTCGCCGGATCGGCCTCCAGCGGCAGGATCTCGTCGGCGACGAAATCGGCGATCTCGCGGCGCAGGGCCTCGATCTGGGGGGAAATGGAAAAATCCATGCTCATCTCCTTAAAGGCTTGAAACCAGATGGCCGCCATCGACCGCCAGCACCGCGCCGGTCAGGTAGGTTGCGCGGTCGGAACATAGCAGCCGCAGCGGCTCGTCCAGATCGGCAAGCTGGCCCAGGCGGCGCTGCGGAATGCGCCGGATCAGCGCCTTCCCGGCCTCGGTGGCGAAGAAGGCGCTGTTCAACGGCGTCTCGATATAGCCGGGGCACAGCGCGTTGACGCGAATGCCATGGCGGGCCCATTCCAGCGCCAGCGCGCGCGTCAGCTGCACCACCGCCGCCTTGGATGCGGCATAGGCCGCGACATTGCCGGCGACCCGCAACCCCAGGATCGAGGCCACATTGACGATGGCCCCGCCCGTTCCCTGCATCCGCCGTGCCGCCGCCTGGGCGGACAGGAACACGCCTTTCAGGTTGGTGTCGACGACGCGGTCGAAGCCATCGGCCGTGGTCGTCAGCGCCGGCTCGTTATTGCTGATGCCAGCATTGTTCACCAGCACGTCGATGCGACCCTCGATGCCGGCGAAGCCCGCCGTAACCGAATCGGGATCGGTGACATCCACCACGGCATAGTCCGCCTGCCCCCCCGCGGCGCGGATCTCTGCCGCGATCCGCTCCAGCCTGTCGCCACTGCGTGCGACCATCACCACGCGATGGCCTTCGGCGGCCAGCCTGCGGGCAAAATGCTCGCCCAGGCCACTGGAGGCCCCCGTCACCACGAAACAGCGCTGCGTCATTCCTTCCTCCTCGCCCTATCTGCAACAGAACGCTTGACGGTTGTTGCGTTGTCCGACAATGTGATTGTCATCACGACAAGTCAAGCGGTTTGCAGAGAAGCGCCGCAGACAAGCGGAGGAGGGAGAATGGGAAAGGTTTTCGACACGCCGGACCAAGCACTTGCCGGGATCCTGCGGGACGGGATGCTGATCGCGGCCGGGGGATTCGGCCTCTGCGGCATTCCCGAATTGCTGATCGAGGCGATTCGCAAATCCGGCATCCGCGATCTGACATTCGCGTCCAACAATTGCGGCGTGGACGATTTCGGGCTGGGGCTGCTGCTGGAGACGCGCCAGATCCGCAAGATGATCTCGTCCTATGTCGGCGAGAACGGCGAGTTCATGCGTCAATATCTTGCGGGCGAGCTGGAGGTCGAGTTCAACCCGCAGGGCACGCTGGCCGAGCGCATGCGCGCCGGCGGCGCCGGAATCCCCGGATTCTATACCAAGACCGGCGTCGGCACGGTGATCGCCGAGGGCAAGGAGCACAAGGACTTCGGCGACCAGACCTATATCCTGGAACAGGCCATTGTCGCCGACCTGTCGATCGTGAAGGCGTGGAAGGCCGATCCGACCGGTAATCTCGTCTTTCGCAAGACGGCGCGCAACTTCAATCCGCCGGCGGCGAAATGCGGCCGCATCTGCATCGCCGAGGTCGAGGAGATCGTGCCGGCGGGCGCCCTTGATCCCGACCACATCCACCTGCCCGGCATCTATGTGCACCGGATCATCCAGGGGCAGCACGAAAAACGCATCGAACAGCGCATATTGCGCGCAGCGTAAGGGACAGCCATGGCCTGGGATCGCGATGAGATGGCGCGCCGCGCCGCCGCCGAGCTGCAAGACGGCATGTATGTCAACCTTGGCATCGGCATTCCCACGCGGGTGTCGAACTTCATCCCCGAGGGGGTGACGATCACCTTCCACTCCGAAAACGGCATGCTGGGCGCCGGCCCCTATCCGACCGAGGATCAGGTGGATGCCGACCTGATCAATGCCGGCAAGCAGACCGTCACCGCCCTGCCGCACGCGGCCTTCTTCGACAGTGCCAAAAGCTTCGCCATGATCCGGGGCGGCAAGATCGCCGCCGCCATCCTGGGCGCGATGCAGGTGTCGGAAACCGGCGATCTGGCGAACTGGATGGTGCCCGGCAAGCTGGTCAAGGGCATGGGCGGCGCGATGGACCTGGTCGCGGGCGTCGGCCGGGTGATCGTGGTCATGGACCACACCAGCAAGGCCGGCGAAAGCAAGCTCTTGCGCCAATGCAGCCTGCCGCTGACCGGCAAGGGCGTGGTGGACCGCATCATCACCGGCCTTGGCGTCTTCGACGTGGTGCCGGGCGGGCTGCGCCTGATCGAACTGGCCGACGGTGTGACGCTGGATCAGGTCCGCGCCGCCACCGAAGCCACCATCGTCAACTGAAAATCACCCGCAGCGACCAAGAGGACACTGTCCTGCGGGCATAATGGGGAGGAAATACCATGATAAAACTGCTGACCCTTCTGGCGGCGACCAGCGCGCTGTCCGCGCCGGCGCTGGCCGGGGAGATCTCGGACGGGGTGGTCAAGATCGGCATCCTGAACGACCAGTCCGGCGTCTATGCCGACACGACCGGCCGCACCTCGGTCGAGGCGGCCCGCGTCGCCGTCGAGGAATTCGGCGGAACGGTGCTGGGCAAGCCCATCGAGGTCGTTTTTGCCGATCACCAGAACAAGACCGACATCGCCTCGAACATCGCCCGGCAATGGTATGACACCGAGCAGGTCGATGCGATCATGGATCTGAACAATTCGGCGGTCGCCCTTGCCGTCCAGGGCCTGTCGAAGGACATGAAGAAGATCACCATCACCACGGGCTCGGCCACGACCGATCTGACCGGAAAAGCTTGCACCCCCTATGGCTTCCATTGGGTCTATGACACCAACATGCTGTCGAACGTGACTGGTGGCGCGTTGGTCAAGGAGGGCGGCGACAACTGGTATTTCCTGACTGCCGACTACGCTTTCGGCCACAATCTGGAAGCCAGCGGCCGCGCCGTGGTCGAAGCCGCAGGTGGCCAGGTCCTCGGCTCGGTCCGTCATCCGCTGTCCACGCCCGATTTCTCGTCCTTCCTGCTGCAGGCGCAGTCCTCAGGGGCCAAGGTGATCGGCCTGGCCAGTGCCGGTCTCGACGCGCAAAGCGCCATCAAGCAAGCGGCCGAATTCGGCATCACCCAGAGCGGGCAGAGGCTTGCGGCCCTGCTGGTCACCCTGTCCGAAGTGCGCGGCTTGGGCGCCGAATCGGCGCAGGGACTGTATCTGGCGGAATCCTATTACTGGGATCGCGACGACACCTCGCGAGAACTGGGCGAACGGATCAAGGCCAAGGCCGGGGTCTATCCCAACATGATCCATGCCGGCACCTATTCGGCGGTGCTGCAATATCTCAAGGCCATCGAGGCGGCGGGCACCGACGATGCCGATGCGGTCGCGGCCAAGCTGCACGAGATGCCGGTCAATGACTCCTTTGCATCGAATGGCGTGGTCTGGCCGAATGGCCGCATGGTCTCGGATGTCTATCTGCTCGAAGTCAAGGCGCCGGGCGACATGAAGGGCGATTCCGATTTCTACAACGTGCTGGCGACGGTTCCGGGCGATCAGGCCTATCTGGACCCGGCCAAGAGCGGCTGCCCGCTGGTGAAGTGAACGCTGCCCGCCGGGCCACGCCAGCGGCTCGGCGGGTTCTTCAGAACAGCGGAGAACATGATGAAAACAGACAG
This sequence comes from Paracoccus sp. P2, assembly GCF_046335115.1. Lineage (NCBI taxonomy): Bacteria > Pseudomonadati > Pseudomonadota > Alphaproteobacteria > Rhodobacterales > Paracoccaceae > Paracoccus > Paracoccus sp. P2. The sequence continues at coordinate 133,566 of NZ_JBGOSN010000008.1, forward strand.
TCACGCATTGCACCGACAGGGTGAGACCGTCCTGATGGCCCGCGGCCTTGGGCGGGATTTCGCGGGTTTCACGGCGGTGAACGATGTCGACCTGGACGTGGCGCATGCGCGCATCCATGCGCTGATCGGGCCCAATGGCG
>NZ_JBGOSN010000009.1:0-82153 GCF_046335115.1 Paracoccus sp. P2
AACCGCTTCAATGCCCTCGGATCCGCCGAGATCAAACGCGTGGCATGAACTCAACGCGGAAAGGGAAAACTGCGCTCACACACTGACTTCTGCAACAACGCCGGCGGCGTCCAAGAGCGGCTTGTAATGCACCACCCGGTTCGGCTCGAGCCCGCAGGAGGCGGCGATGATCGCCTTGGGCTGGCAATCGTCGATGCGCACGGCGAGTTCGTTTGCCGCGAAGCCGCCGAAGACGACCGAATGGATGGCGCCAAGGCGGGCGCAGGCCAGCATCGCCTCCAGCGCCTCGGGGATCATCGGCATGTAGATGATGACCCGGTCGCCCTTTTCGACGCCGCGCATCCGCAGCGCCCCGGCCAGCGAGGCGACGCGCTCCTGCAACTGCCTGTAGGTGATGCCTTTGGTCGAAAGCGTGATCGGGCTTTCATGCTGGATGGCGATCTGGTCGCCGCGCCCGGCCAGCACATGGCGGTCGACCGCGTTCCAGCAGGTGTTCACCATCCCGTCCGAGAACCATTCGTAGATCGGGGCCTTGTCGTCGAACAGCGCCTTCGAGGGCTTGCGCTCCCAGTCGATCGCCCCGGCGGCCTGCATCCAGAAACCCTCGGGATCCGCCTGCCACGCAGAATAGACCTCACGATATCCCATGAAACAACTCCTCCCCGGATGAATGGGGCGGAGTTATGCGCGCCGGACGGCGAGGCGCAAGGATGTTATCGCCCACAGCCGGGGGGTGCGACAGAAAGTTTTGCAGAATGGCGCTGCGCGGCGCGGATTAATTTGCAAACGGCGCGGGACTTTGCTGCAGGCTGAAAAAACCGCGCGGTTTTGCAAAGCTGCGCGGACAGGCTGGGCCGCGGCAGAATCACCGCGGCCCCGCTGCTTGCGCCTAGCGATAGTGATCGACCGGGGTGCCGGCGATCGCGCTCATGTTCAGCAGCCCGCGGGTGGTGATCGAAGGGGTGACGATATGGGCGCGGTTGCCCATGCCCATCAGGATCGGCCCGACCTCGAGCCCGTTGGCCTTGAGCTTGAGCGCGTTGCGCACCCCCGAAGCCGAATCGGTGCCCGAGAACACCAGCGTATTCGCCGCGCCCTCGATGCGCGAGCGCGGCAGCAGGCGTTCGCGGATCGCGGGGTCGAGCGCGGAATCGACATGCATCTCGCCGTCGAAGATGAAATCGACGCCGCGCGCCTCGAGGATCGCCATCGCCGCGCGCATCTTGCGCCCCGACTCGGTGTCGAGGTTGCCGAACTGCGAATGGCTGCACAGCGCCACCTTGGGCGTCACGCCGAAGCGGCGCACATGGCGGGCGGCGCCGATGGCGGCCTCGGCGACCTGTTCGGGGGTGGGGGCGTGGTTGACCTGGGTGTCGGCGATGAACAGCGGCCCGTCCTCCAGGATCATCAGCGACAGCGCGCCATGCGGGCGCAGCCCGTCGCGGGCCAGGATCTGGGTGATATAGTTCAGGTGCCAGCTGTATTGGCCGAAAGTGCCGCAGATCAGGCTGTCGGCCTCGCCGCGATGCACCATGACGGCGCCGATGGCGGTGGTGTTGGTGCGCATGATGGCGCGGGCGATGTCCGGCGTCACGCCGCGCCGCGCCATCAGTTCGTGATAGGTGCCCCAGTAGTCGCGATAGCGCGGGTCGTTTTCCGGGTTCACGATCTCGAAATCGCGGCCGGGGCGGATCGGCAGGCCGGCGCGCTCGGCGCGCATCTCGATCACCTCGGGCCGGCCGATCAGGATCGGCGCGTCGGTGGTTTCCTCGAGCATGGCATTGGCGGCGCGCAGCACCCGCTCGTCCTCGCCCTCGGCAAAGACGATGCGGCGATTGGCGGTCGCCGCGGCCTCGAAGACCGGCCGCATGATCAGGGCCGAGCGGAAGACCGAACCGTCCAGCTTGCGCTTGTAGGCGGCGACGTCCTCCAGCGGCCGGGTGGCGACGCCGGTTTCCATCGCGGCCTTGGCCACGGCGGTCGAGACCACGCCGATCAGCCGTGGATCGAAGGGCTTGGGGATCAGGTAGTCGGCGCCGAAGCTCAGCTTTTCGCCGCGATAGGCCATCGCCGCCTCGGCGCTGGTGGTGGCGCGGGCCAGCGCGGCGATGCCCTCGATGCAGGCCAGCTGCATCTCGTCGTTGATCGTGGTCGCCCCCACGTCCAGCGCGCCGCGGAAGATGAAGGGGAAGCACAGGACGTTGTTGACCTGGTTCGGATAGTCGCTGCGCCCGGTGGCGATGATCGCGTCGGGGGCGACGGCGCGGGCATCCTCGGGCAGGATCTCGGGCGTGGGGTTGGCCAGCGCGAAGATGATCGGCCGCTTGGCCATCCGGGCCACCATCTCGGGCTTCAGCACGCCGGGTCCGGACAGGCCCAGGAACAGGTCCGCGCCCTCGATCACCTGATCCAGCGTGCGCAGGTCGGTCTTTTGCGCATATTCCGCCTTTTGCGGCGTCATCTCCTCGGTCCGGCCTTCATGGACCAGGCCGGCGATGTCGCAAAGCCAGACGTTCTCGCGCTTCACGCCCAGCTTCAGCAGCATGTTGAGGCAGGCGATGCCGGCCGCGCCGCCGCCGGTCGATACCACCTTGATGTCCTCGAAACGCTTGTGGGCGATGTGCAGGGCGTTGGTCGCGGCGGCGCCGACGACGATGGCGGTGCCGTGCTGGTCGTCATGGAAGACCGGGATGTTCATGCGCTCGCGGCACAGCTTCTCGACGATGAAGCAGTCGGGGGCCTTGATGTCTTCCAGGTTGATGGCGCCGAAGGTCGGCTCCAGCGCGCAGACGATCTCGGCCAGCTTCTCGGGGTCGGGCTCGTTCAGCTCCAGGTCGAAGCAGTCGATATTGGCGAATTTCTTGAACAGGACGGCCTTGCCCTCCATCACCGGCTTCGAGGCCAGCGCGCCGATATTGCCCAGCCCCAGCACGGCGGTGCCGTTCGAGACCACGGCGACAAGGTTGCCGCGCGCGGTATAGCGGGCGGCGGTGGCGGGGTCGGCCTTGATCTCCAGGCAGGCTTCTGCCACGCCGGGCGAATAGGCGCGGCTCAGGTCGCGGCCATTGGCAAGGGGCTTGGTCGCGCGCACCTCGAGCTTACCGGGGCGCGGGAATTCGTGATAATCCAATGCCGCCTGCCGGGCGTTGTCCTGTCTGCGTTCTTCCATCGCCAGACCCTCTCCTCTCAAGATGGTTCAGCGTTAAACTATTTTTTCGGCGGAGAACAGGGGGCATCGCGGCCGGGGGCGGGGATGCGCCGGACTTGCATCGCGATGGGCGGGCGCGCAAACTCGCAATCCGGTCGGGTGGCAGGCGAAAGGTGGGGTAATGGCGCTTCTGGATGCGGCGCGCGAGGTGCGCGAAAGGGCCTATGCGCCCTATTCCAATTTCAAGGTCGGCGCGGCGGTGCGCGGGGCCTCGGGGCGGATCTATGCCGGCTGCAATGTCGAGAACGTGGCCTATCCCGAGGGCACCTGCGCCGAGGCCGGCGCCATCGCCGCCATGGTCGCGGCGGGCGAGACCGAGATCGTCGAGGTCGCCGTCATCGCCGACTCGCAGGGCCCGGTGCCGCCCTGCGGCGGCTGCCGCCAGAAGCTGGCCGAGTTCGGCCGCCCCGAGACGCCGGTGCTGCTGGCCACGACCCGGGGCCACGAGCTGGCCACCACCATCGGCGAGCTGCTGCCGGGGCGCTTCGGCATCAGCCACATGTCGGGCACCGAATGAGCCCTGCCGATCCGCGTCCGGTGATCGCCGCCGTCCGCGACGGGCGCGGGCTGGACGCGGCGGGCGCGGCGCTGGTCGCGCGCGGCCTGGCCGATGGTTCGGTCAGCGATGCGCAGGCCGCAGCCTTCGCCATGGCGGTGCTGCTGCGCGGGCTGGACGAATCCGGCCGGGTGGCGCTGACCCGGGCGATGCGCGATTCCGGCCATGTGCTGCGCTGGGACCTGCCGGGGCCGGTGGTGGACAAGCATTCGACCGGCGGCATCGGCGATGCGGTCAGCCTGATCCTGGCCCCGCTGGTGGCCAGCTGCGGTGCCTATGTCCCGATGATCTCGGGGCGGGGGCTCGGCCATACCGGCGGCACGCTGGACAAGCTGGAGGCGATCCCCGGCCTCCGCACCGCGCTGTCCGAGGACGATTTCCGCCGCGTGGTGGCCGGGGTCGGCTGCGCCATCGTCGCAGCCGGGCGCGACCTTGCGCCGGCCGATGCGCGGCTTTACGCGATCCGCGACGAAAGCGCGACGGTGGGCTCGGTCGACCTCATCACCGCCTCGATCCTGTCGAAGAAGCTGGCGGCGGGGCTCGATGCGCTGGTGCTGGACGTCAAGCAGGGCAGCGGCGCCTTTCTGCGCGGACCGGATGCGGCGCTGGGGCTGGCCCGCGCGCTGGTCGAGACCGCGACGGGCGCCGGTTGCCGCACCCGCGCCTATGTCACCGACATGGACCAGCCGCTGGCCCGCGCCGCCGGCAATGCGCTGGAGCTGCGCGAGGCCATTGCGGTCCTGAAGGGCGGACAGGGCGCGCTGCGCGAGCTGTCGCTGGCGCTGTCCTCGGCCTGCCTCGACCTTGGGGGCCTGTCCGATGGCGCCTTGCGGGCGCTGGAGAGCGGCGCCGCGGCCGAGCGTTTCGCCCGCATGGTCGCGGCGCAGGGCGGGCCCGCCGACCTGCTGGAGCATCCCGACCACCACCTGCCCTCCGCGCCGGTGGTGCGTGCCGTGCCCGGCCATGGCCGCGTCGCGGCCATCGACACCGAGGCGCTGGGTCATGCCGTGGTGGCGCTGGGCGGCGGGCGGCTGCATGCCGGCGACCGGATCGACCCGCGGGTGGGGCTTGCGCAGATGCTTCGCATCGGCGAGGAGGCGGGCGAAGGGCGCCCGCTGGCGCTGGTCCATGCCGCCTCCGAGGCGGCGGCCGAGGCGGCGGTCGCCACCGTCGCGGCCGCCTATCTCATGGGTGATGGCCCCGAGCCCGGCCCGGTGATCCGCAGCGAGGTAACATGACCGACAGACGCGCCTTCCTGATCGTGATGGATTCGGTGGGCATCGGCGGGGCGCCCGATGCGGGCGCCTATTTCAACGACGGCCGGCCCGATACCGGCGCCAATACCGTCGCCCATATCGCCCGGGCGCGGCCGCTGCACATGCCGCATCTGGACGCGCTGGGCCTGGGCGCCGCGATCCGGCTGGCCAGCGGCGAGGCGGCCCCGGGCCTTGGCGCCCGGCCGCAGGGGCTCTGGGGCGCTGCGACCGAGATCTCGCGCGGCAAGGACACCCCGTCCGGCCATTGGGAGATCGCGGGCGTTCCCGTGCCCTGGGACTGGCATTATTTCCCCAACATCCGCCCGGCCTTTCCGGCCGATCTGACCCGGCGCATTGCGCAGGCGGCGGGGACCGAGGGCATCCTTGGCAACGAACATGCCTCGGGGACCGAGATCATTGCCCGGCTGGGGGCCGAACATCTGCGCAGCGGCTGGCCGATCTGCTATACCTCGGCCGACAGCGTGCTGCAGATCGCCGCGCATGAGGAAGGCTTCGGCCTCGACCGGCTTTTCCGGCTCTGCGAGCAGGTGGCCGCCCTGGTCCACCCGATGCGCGTGGGCCGCGTCATCGCCCGGCCCTTCCTGGGCACCGAGGGCAGTTTCGTCCGCACCCCGAACCGCCGCGACTATGCCATCGCCCCGCCGGCGCCGACGCTTCTGGACGTGGCGCAAGAGGCAGGGCGGGCGACCCATGCGGTCGGCAAGATCGGCGACATCTTCTCGCATCGCGGCATCGACCGACTGCACAAGGGCCGCTCCGATGCCGAACTGGCCGATCATCTGCTGGCGCTGGCCGATCAGGCCGAAGCGGGCAGCCTGACCTTTGCCAATTTCGTCGAGTTCGACAGCCTTTACGGCCATCGCCGCGACGTGGCGGGCTATGCGGCGGCGCTGGAATGGTTCGACGGGGTGGCCGGCGCGCTGATGGCGCGGCTGCGGCCGGGGGATCTGGCGATCTTCACCGCCGACCATGGCAACGACCCGACCTGGCACGGCACCGACCACACGCGCGAGCGCGTGCCGGTGCTGGGCTGGGGCCATGGCGCGCGGGGCATCGGCCAGGTCGGTTTCGCCGATATCGCCGCCTCGGTCGCCGCGCATCTCGGCCTGCCACCGGTCGGGCCGGGGAGGTCGTTCCTGTGAAATCGCTGAAGAAGATCGAGCTGCACCTGCATCTGGAGGGCGCGGCGCCGCCCGGTTTCATCCGGGCGCTCGCGGCCGAGAAACATCGCGACATCGCCGGCATCTTCGATGAGAAGGGCGCCTATGCCTATCGCGATTTCAAGGACTTCCTGCGCGTCTATGAGGCAGCGACCTCGGTTCTGACCACGCCGCGCGACTATGCCCGGCTGCTGTCCGAGGTGCTGGCGGAATGCGCCGAGCAGGGCGCGATCTATGCCGAGCTTTTCGTTTCGCCCGAGTTCTGCGGCGGCGCGGACCTGCCGGCCTGGCGCGACTATCTTGCCGCCATGGAGGAGGCCGCGGCCGAGGCCGAGTGCGGCGGCATCGCCAGCCGCGCCGTGCTGACCTGCATCCGCCATTTCGGCCCGGACCGCGCCAAGCGCACCGCGATCTGTGCCGCCGAGACCTCGGGCGGCTGGGTCGCGGGCCTTGGCATCGGCGGCGCCGAGGACGTGGGCGAGCTTGGCGATTTCGCCTGGGCCTTCGACTGTGCGCGCGAGGCCGGGCTGGGCCTGACCGCCCATGCTGGCGAGTGGCGTGGGCCGCAGTCGATCCGCGACGCGCTGGCGCTTGGCGCGACCCGCGTCGGCCATGGCATCCGCGCCGTCGAGGACGCGGCGCTGCTGCGCGACCTGGCCGAGCGCGGGATCACGCTGGAGGTCTGCCCCGGCTCGAACGTCGCGCTGGGGCTGGTGCGGGACTGGGCCGCCCATCCCATTGCCCGGCTGGCCGATGCCGGGGTGCGCGTCACCGTCTCGACCGACGATCCGCCCTTCTTTCACACCACGCTGTCGCAGGAATATCAGCGGCTTGCCGATGCTTTCGGCTGGGCCGAGGCCGAGTTTCGGCAGATGAACCTCTGGGCCGTCGACGCGGCCTTTTGCGACCAGACCACCCGAACCCGCCTGCGAAAGGAACTGACATGACCCAAGCGCATCTGACCGTCGTCGATCACCCGCTGGTGCAGCACAAGCTGACGCTCATGCGCGACAAGACCACCTCGACCGCCGGCTTCCGCCGGCTCCTGCGCGAGATCAGCCTGCTTTTGGCCTATGAGGTCACGCGCGAGCTGGAGATGACCACCATCCGCATCGAGACCCCGCTTTGCGAGATGGAGGCGCCGACGCTGGAAGGCAAGAAGCTGGCGCTGATCTCGATCCTGCGGGCCGGCAACGGGCTGATGGACGGCATCCTGGAGCTGATCCCGGCCGCGCGCGTGGGCTTCATCGGGCTTTACCGCGACCCCGAGACGCTGCAGCCGGTGCAGTATTACTCCAAGGTTCCCAAGGAGTTGGACGCGCGGATGACCATCGTCGTCGATCCGATGCTGGCCACTGGCAATTCCTCGGTCGCGGCCATCGACCTGCTCAAGGCGGCGGGGGCGCGCAACCTGCGCTTCTTGTGCCTGCTCGCCTCGCCCGAGGGGGTGGCGCGGATGCGCGAGGCCCATCCCGACGTGCCGATCGTGACCGCCGCGCTGGACGAGCGGCTGGACGAGCACGGCTATATCGTGCCGGGCCTGGGCGATGCCGGCGACCGCATGTTCGGCACGAAATGAGCCGGCGTTAACCGGGCCTTCAGGGCTTTCGGCCTATCACCGGGTCAGGCGTGATTCGAGGATGGGGCGATGCGGGTTGTTCTGTGGCTGATGCTGGCGCTGCTGCCGGGGCTTGCGCTGGCGCAAGCGCCGCGCCCGGCCGAGGAGCCGCCGGCGGATTTCACATCGCGGCAATATATCGACAGCCGCGGCTGCGTCTTCCTGCGCGACGAGCTGGGCGGCTGGGCGGCGCGGCTGGCGCGCGACGGCACGCCGATCTGCGGCTATCCGCCGACGCTTTCCGCCCGCGGCGCCCAGGGCGAGCCGAAGCTGCGGGCGCTCGCCCCGGCGGCCGGACGCGGCCGGGCCGAACTGCTGGAAGAGGCGCTGTCGCAGCAGGTCATCACCAACCTGCGCCCCGGCGAACTGGCCAGCGACCCCCGGCCGATGGAGCGCCTGCCGGACCTGGGCCCCGAGCCGCATCCTCCGGCCCCGGCCGATGCGCTGCGGGCGGCGCTGACGGCCGCGCCTGCGCTGCGCCAGGGCATGGGCGCCGCCCTGCATCCGAACCGCCGGCTGTGCGAGCTGCTGGGCTATGACGGCGGGCCGGGCGCGGCCGGGCTGGACGATCCGACGCAGGGCTATTGCGGGGGATTGCCGAAGTCCGAACTGTCGCGGCTCAGCTTCATGCGCCCGGTGGGCAGCGCGGCGGGGGCGGGGATGATTGCCCCGCCCGACCGCGAAACCGCCGTGCCGCCGCCGCCCGCAGCGGTCCGGCCCGCGCCGCCCCCCGCCGCAAGGCCGGCGCCGGAAAAGCCGCTTCCCGCCGGGTCTGCATCCGCATCCGCACCGACGGCCAAGGCATCCGCCCCGGCCCGCGGCAAGGCGCCGGCCGCTGCCCCCGCCGCGCCGTCATCGGCCGGGATGATCCCGGCCGGGGCGCGCTATGTCCAGGTCGGCACCTTTGCCGATCCGCGCAATGCCGAACGCGCGGCCGCGCGCATCGCGCAGATGGGTTATCCGCTGCTGCGCGGCAGGGACCAGGCCGGCGGGCGCGAGGTGCAATTCCTGGTCGCCGGCCCCTTCCCGGATCGCGAAAGCATCGTCCGGGCGCTCGACGCCATCCGCAAGGCGGGATTCCGCGATGCCTTCCCGCGCTGACCGGCGGCTACTGGTCGCAGATCTCTTGCAGCGCGACCCATTCGCGGTCGGCAAGCACCGGGCGCGGCTCGGCCGTGCGAAAGGGATCTGCCTCGATCAGGCCCAGCACCGCCTCTCCGGTCGGATCCAGCGAGCGGGCATAGGGTTCGCTCGAGATGCCGGCGCGGGTGAAATAGGCCAGCAGCGGCTCGTCCTCGGGGCGGGGCGGCGGGCCGGCCAGCAGCTTCTCGCCATAGCCCGACAGCGATTTCTCCGGCAGCGTCCCGGCGGTCAGAAGGTGAAAGGTCGCGCGCGGCCCGGCATGGCGCAGCGCGGCCAGCAGCGGGTCGTCCCTGACCGCCGCCGCCTGCGCGGCCAGGATATGGCCGGCCGCGACCTCGGGCGTGATCTCGCCCGCGATCAGGTCTTCGCCGATGACGGTGATCGGGCCGGGCAGGCGCAGGGCGCCGCGCAGGCTGGCCGGCACCACGACGATCTGCGCATCCGGGCCGATCAGCCGCATCGCCAGCTTCTGGCGCACCATGTCGCCGGCCGGGCGCGAACAGGGGCTGCCGGTGGTCTTGGCGATCTCGGCCAGCACCATGCGCCCGATCTCGGCCCGCTGCGCCGGGGGGGCGATGTCGGCGGCGTGGCGCACCAGCGCCGGCGGCACCCAGAACACGGCCAGCAACGCCATGACCGCGGCCGCGCTCAGCATCAGCCCGCCGCGCAGCCGGCCGGGATGCGGCTTGCTGGCCTCGATCACCTGGTGCACCTTGGAAATGGCCGAGATCATCAGTTCGTCGTCGATCTCCAGTTCCTCGCCGGCGTCAAGGCCGCCCGGCGCATAGCGCGCCGGCAGCTTGCCGGGGTTGAGCCGGGTGACGGCGGGCAGCGACCAATGCGCCAGCGGCACCTCGGAACGCGGATCGGTCAGCACCAGGGTCGCATCCCCGAAGGAAACGATGACGTCGCGCAGCTGCGATCTGGGCGATTCGCGCCAGATCCCTGCGGCTTCCAGCCGTTGATATTGATTCAGCGCCGTCATGTCCGCGCCATCGGCCCTTGCTGTCCTGTTTTGACCATAAGCCAAGCCGGGCGCCGGTCAACTCTGCCCGCTGTCACGATAATTTCCGCATCGGCGCCATGGTCTGCAAGGGGCGTCGCGCCGGAAAATCGCCTGCCCTGCGCAGGGATCGCCCGCCCGGCGCCGCCTGACCTTTCTGGCCGGACCCCCGAAGCCCTTTCGGTTCCTGCCGCCGGGAAGGAAGGCGGCGCGGGCAAGGTGGAGGTTCGCGCCGAAATCCCGACGCCCCCTCTGCGCAAGGGGGCGCCAGCGGCTGCGGGGATGGAGCGGGCGGGCCGGCGCCAAGACCAAGTCAGGCGGTTTCGGGCACGGTCATGCCTCGCTCGCGCGCCAGTTCGCGGATGCGGTTCTGCAGTTTCTCGAAGGCGCGGACCTCGATCTGGCGGATCCGTTCGCGCGAGACCTCGTAGCGCGTCGACAGATCCTCCAGCGTCATCGGGTCGTCGCGCAGCCGGCGCTCCATCAGGATGTCCTTCTCGCGGTCGTTCAGCACGTCCATGGCGGCGATCAGCATCTCGCGCCGCGCCGAAAGCTCGTCGGCCTCGGCAAAGGCCTGGGCCTGGTCGGCATCCTCGTCCTCCAGCCAGTCCTGCCATTGCGCGGTCGATTCCCCGTCGCCCGACCCGACCGTGGCGTTCAGCGAGGCATCGCCCCCCGAAAGCCGGCGGTTCATGTCGATGACCTCTTGCTCGGTCACGTTCAGGTCATGCGCGATCTGGGCGACGTTTTCGGGGCGCAGGTCGCCTTCCTCCAGCGCGCCCAGGCGCGACTTGGCCTTGCGCAGGTTGAAGAACAGCTTCTTCTGCGCCGAGGTGGTGCCCATCTTGACCAGGGACCAGGACCGCAGGATGTATTCCTGGATCGAGGCGCGGATCCACCACATCGCATAGGTGGCCAGGCGAAAGCCCTTTTCCGGGTCGAAGCGCTTGACTGCCTGCATCAGGCCCACATTCGCCTCGGAGATGACCTCGGCCTGCGGCAGGCCGTAGCCGCGATAGCCCATGGCGATCTTGGCGGCCAGCCGCAGGTGGCTCGTCACCAGCTTCTGCGCGGCCTCGGCGTCCTGGTGATCAACCCAGGCCTTGGCCAGCATGTATTCCTCTTCCGGCTCCAGCAGGGGGAACTTGCGGATCTCCTGCAAATAGCGGTTGAGGCCCTGTTCGGGGCTGGGTGCCGGAAGGTTGGTGTAGTTCGCCATCTGAAAATTCCCTGTCCCGCGCTTGGGCGGGTAATTGTGAACGCTGTCGGCGCGGTCCGGGTTCCGTCAGCCCGGCGCGCGGCGCAAGGTCGCCAGCAAGCCGGCCATGTCGGGCGGCAGCGAGCTGGCAAAGGTCAGCGCCTGGCCGCTGACCGGATGTTCGAAGCCCAGCTCGGCCGCGTGCAGCGCCTGGCGGGGAAAGGCGGCGACGGCCGCGGCACCCTCCGGCCCCAGCGCCCGGACCGAGGCCCGCCTGTTGCCACCATAGACCGGGTCGCCGACCAGGCCCAATCCCGCATGGGCCATATGCACGCGGATTTGATGCGTGCGCCCGGTCTCCAGCCGGCATTCGACCAGCATGGCGGCGGGAGGGGCGCCGAAGGTCTCGATCACGCGGGCGCGGGTCACGGCATGGCGGCCGTTCTGGAAGCTGACGGCCTGGCGCTGCCGGTCGCCGGGATGGCGGCCGATCAGCGTGGCGATGCGCAGCACGCCGCCCGGCTCGAACCCCACGCCCGGCAGGCCGCGCAGCCGCGCATCGGCCGGGTCGATCATGCCATGCGCGACGGCCAGGTAGCGCCGCTGCGCCGTGTGATCGGCGAATTGCCGCGCCAGGCCCTGATGCGCGCGGTCGGTCTTGGCCACCACCAAAAGGCCCGAGGTTTCCTTGTCGATGCGATGCACGATGCCGGGCCGCGCCGCGCCGCCGATGCCCGACAGGCTGCCCGCGCAATGCGCCAGCAGCGCATTGACCAGCGTCCCCGAGGGGGCGCCGGGCGCGGGATGGACCACCATGCCGGCGGGCTTGTCCACCACGATCAGGTCGGTATCCTCATAGGCGATGGTCAGCGGGATCGGCTCGGGCTGCGCGTCCAGGGGCTCGGGCGCGCCGATCTCGACCAGGTAGACGCCGGTTTCCGCCCGTGCCTTGCCGTCCGTGACCGGGCCCGAGGGGCCCCGGACCGCACCCTCGGCGATCAGCCGCGCCAGGCGCGAGCGCGACAGCGCCGCCTGCTCTGGCGCGGCAAGGGCAAGCGCCTTATCAAGGCGCTCGGACAGTCCTTCGGGGATGGTGATGAGGATTTCGGCCATGGCACGGGATGATAGGCTGGATGCGGGGCCAGAGGAAGCGTTGCCGATGCTGCGCTGGCTGCGCATCCTGGTGACGGCCCTGGCGGCGGTGATGGGCATCGGCATGCTGGTGATCGCGGCGCTTTTGTGGCTGCGCCTGTCGCAGCCGCCGCTGCCCGAACTGCCCGAGCAGGTCGCCCTGCCCGAGGGCGCGGTGCCCGCCGCCGTCACCTTCGCCCGCGACTGGCTGGTGGTGGTGACCGAGGCGGGCGAGGTGCTGCTTTATGATCGTCAGGGCCGGCTGCGCGAGCGGGTTCAGCCCTGAGCGTCGCCGGTGCCGAGCGGGCCGGTCGCATTGACCGAGGCCACGCCCTTGCCCTCCAGCGCGTCCAGGCGGGCGCGCAGCTCGGCGTTTTCGGACCGGGCCTTGATCGCCATCTCGCGCACCGCCTCGAATTCCTCGCGGGTGACGAAATCGCGCTCGGCCAGCCAGCGGTCGATCCAGCCGTTGAAGGCGGTCTGCGCCTCGTCCTTGGCGCCCTGGGCCACGCCCATGGCATTGGTCATCAATTTCGAGAGATCGTCGAGAAAGCGGTTGTTCGCGGTCATGGCGGGCCTTTCGGTTCAGCGAGACCCCCTATATGGCCCTGCGGGCGCGGCTGTTCAATTGCCTGACAGCGTCGGTTGACACCCGGCTGCCCCCGCGTAGCCTGCCCGCGCCGAAACGAGGAGCCCATGATCCCCTTTCCCGACATCTCGCCCGAGATCTTCACCATCCATGTTTTCGGCATGGCCTTTTCGCTGCGCTGGTATGCGCTGGCCTATCTGGCCGGGCTGCTGATCGGCTGGCGCATCATCGTGGCGCTGATGCGGCGGCCGCGGCTTTGGGGCGACGCGGCGCCCATGCGGCCCGAGCGGGTCGAGGAATTGCTGACCTGGGTGATCGTCGGCGTGGTGCTGGGTGGGCGGCTGGGCTTCGTGCTGTTCTACGAGCCGGCCTATTACCTGGCCAATCCGGGGCAGATCCCGGTGATCTGGCAGGGCGGCATGTCCTTTCACGGCGGCTTCCTGGGCGTGGTCTTGGCCTCCTGGTGGTATTGCCGGCGCCACGGCATCCCGGCGCTGCGGCTGGCCGATGCGTTGTCGATGGCGACGCCCATCGGGCTCGGCCTCGGCCGGGTGGCGAATTTCATCAATGCCGAGCTGTGGGGCCGGCCGACCGATATGCCCTGGGGCGTGATCTTCCCGGGCGAGGCGGCGCAGAACTGTCCCGGCATCGCCGGCCCCTGCGCCCGCCACCCGAGCCAGCTCTACGAGGCGGGGCTGGAGGGCGTGCTGCTGGCCGCGGCGCTGTTCCTGCTGGTTCGCATGGGCGGGCTGCGCCGGCCAGGGCAGGCGCTGGGGCTGTTCCTGATCGGCTATGGCCTGTCGCGTTTCGTCGTCGAGTTCTTCCGCCAGGCCGATGCGCAATTCATCACCCCCGACAATCCGCTGGGCCATGTGCTGGGCGGGCCGCTCTGGGGCGTGACCATGGGCCAGCTTCTGTCGCTGCCCATGGTGCTGGTCGGGCTGGCCTTCCTGATTCGCGCGCGCATGCGGCCGGCCCTGCCGCAGACGGACGCATGACGCCGCTGGCCCGCCTGATCGCGGCGCGCATCCGGCTGTCGGGGCCGATGGGCCTGGACGAATACATGCGGCTTTGCCTGCTGCATCCCGAGCATGGCTATTACGCCACCCGCGACCCGTTCGGCGCGGGCGGCGATTTCACCACCGCGCCCGAGATCAGCCAGATCTTCGGCGAGATGGTCGGCCTGGCGCTGGCGCAGGCCTGGCTGGACCAGGGCGCGCCCAGCCCCTTTACCCTGGCCGAAATCGGACCGGGGCGCGGCACGCTGATGGCCGACATCCTGCGCGCCATCCGCATCGTGCCCGGCATGGCCGAGGCGGCGCGGGTGGCGCTGGTCGAGGCCTCGCCGCATCTGCGCCGGATCCAGCGCGACCGGCTGGGCGCGGTCGCGCATCTGGACGACGTGTCGCAACTGCCGCAGGCGCCGCTGTTCCTGGTCGCCAACGAGTTCTTCGACGCCCTGCCGATCCGGCAGTTCCGGCGCGGCGCCCGAGGCTGGGCCGAGCGGGTCGTGGCGCTGGACGGGCAGGGCGGGCTGGAGATGGGGCTGGTCCCGGCCTCCGATGCCGCGCTGCCCCCGGCGCCACAGGGGGTGATCCGCGAAACCTGCCCCGAGGCGTTGCCGATCGTCGCGCAGCTCGCCGCGCGGATCGCGGCGCATGGCGGCTGCGCCATCCTCATCGACTATGGCGGCTGGGACGGGCAGGGCGATACCTTCCAGGCCCTGCGCCGCCACCGGCCCGAGGATCCGCTGGCCAATCCGGGCCAGGCCGACCTGACCGCGCATGTCGATTTCGCGCCCCTGGCCGCGGCGGCGCGGGCGGCGGGGGCGCGCGTCTCGCGCATGGTCGCGCAGGGCGACTGGCTGAAGCGGCTGGGGATCGAGGCGCGGGCGCGGCGACTGGAACGCGCGGGCGACGGGGGGGCGATGGCCGCGCTTCATCGCTTGACCGCACCCGATGAAATGGGACAGTTGTTCAAGGTGCTGGCCTTCTGGGCTCGCCATGCGCCCGTCCCCGCCGGATTCGAGCCCCTGGACGACGATGCAGACGACGCTTGAGATCCTGACCCATCCGCTGCTCGCCTCGGTGCGGCATGGCTTCTTCACCCGCCGCGGCGGCGCCTCCTCGGGGCTGTTCTCGGGGCTGAACTGCGGCTACGGCTCCAGCGACCAGGCCGAGATCGTCAGCATCAACCGCACCCGCGTCGCCGAGGCGATGGGCGTGCCGCCCGCCGGCCTCGCCACCGTGCACCAGGTGCATTCCCCCGACATCGCGGTGCTGCGCGTGGGCGACGATCCCGCCGGTCTTGCGGGGATTCGCGCCGACGGCATCGTCACCGACCGGCCCGGCGTGGCGCTGGCGGTGCTGACCGCCGATTGCCAGCCGATCCTGCTGGCCGATCCCGAGGCCGGGGTGATCGGCGCCGTCCATGCCGGCTGGCGCGGCGCGCTGTCCGGCGTGATCGAGGCGGCGGTGGGCGCGATGAACGACCTGGGTGCCAGCCGCATCCGCGCGGCGATCGGCCCCACGATCAGCCAGCGCGCCTATGAGGTCGGCGAGGATTTCATGGACGAATTCCTGGCCGAGGATCCGGATTACCACCGTTTCTTCGCCGGCGGGCCGAACGGGCGGCCGATGTTCGACCTGCCCTCCTTTGGCCTGATGCGGCTGCGCGAGGCCGGGGTTGAGGCGGAATGGACCGGGCATTGCACCTATTCCGATCCGGAGCGGTTCTTCTCCTATCGCCGCAGCACGCATCAGAACCAGGCCGATTACGGCCGGCTGATCTCGGCGATTGCGTTGTAGGTCGGGGGGATGGCGCGCGGGCTACGGCATTCGATGCCGGGGCGGGTGGCCGCGGGATGTCTGGCCGGTTTCCGCGATGCGGGACGAAGCTGTCAGTCACCCAGATATTGCGATGAAGATACCGCGTTGCGGATCGAAAACGGCGACATTCCCGCTGTGGTCAGACGAGATCATTGGCTGTACGGCTTTGGTATAGTGCCAGGGGTCAGGCGAACCACTCGCTTTGCGGATTTCCGCATCCCAACATTCGCCAGCATTGTTTAGGGCTCGCAGTTCAACCGCTGTTTCGTTCACCCGATCAGACAATGGAGTCGAGCTCCATGGCTCGAAGCCGTTAGCCAATTCGGGTGGTTTTATGCTGGGCGAGGCACGATAGATGGCAACCACGCATACAAAAGACTGCGCTTCGCTGGCCAAGAGAGACAAAGGTTTCGCGTTTCCTTTGGCCACAAATCGGTAAGCAATGTCCTCCTCTACGCACCCAGACAACACGGCGAGCGCAATAAGTGACAGGAGCTTCAAGTGGGCCTCCAAGACATAGCCGCTGTCGGCAGAGTATGCGTATCATGACCGTCGGCTAAGAACTCAAAAGCTCTCGCCGTCACCGCATCCCCTCACCCCAGCGCCGCCGCCCGCTCCTCGACCACGCTGAAGGGCACGCCCGGCTCGTCCTTGGCGCAGCGGATCACCAGCGAGGTCTTGACCGAGGCCACGTTGGGCGCCGCCGTCAGCTTCTCGGTCAGGAAGCGCTGGAAGCTGGTCAGGTCGGGCGAGACGCATTTCAGGATGAAGTCGATCTCGCCGTTCAGCATGTGGCACTCGCGCACCAGCGGCCATTCGCAGGCCAGGGCCTCGAAGGCCGACAGGTCGCGCTCGGACTGGCTCAGCAGCCGGACCATGGCAAAGACCTGCACCTCGAAGCCCAGCTCGCGCGCATCGATGTCGGCATGGTAGCCGCGGATATAGCCCATCTCCTCCAGCGCGCGGACGCGGCGCAGGCAGGGCGGGGCGGAAATGCCGACGCGGCGGGCCAGTTCGACATTGGTCATGCGGCCGTCGGCCTGCAACTCTGCCAGAATTTTGCGGTCGATTTCGTCAAGTCTGGCGGCGGTCATCGCATCCCCTGGCTTGCCTTGCGGGCAAAAAACATGCCGGAAACTATCCCGCGGGGCCGGGTTGCGCAACATTCTTTCCACCGATGCGGGAACGGGCCTTATGGATTGCATGCGGGGCCGGCGGTGATTAGCTAAGGCTGCGCCAAGCGAAAGGTTCCCTGCCATGTCCCATGTTCCCGCCGAGATCGCCGCCGATACCAGCCTGCCCGCCCACAGCCGCGTGCTGATCGTGGGCTCGGGACCGGCCGGCTATACCGCCGCCGTCTATGCCGCGCGCGCGATGCTTTCGCCGGTGCTGATCCAGGGCATGCAGCCGGGCGGCCAGCTAACCATCACCACCGAGGTCGAGAACTGGCCCGGCGAGACCGAGATCCAGGGCCCCGACCTGATGGTCAGGATGGAGGCCCATGCCCGCGCCATGGGCGCGCGCATCTTTACCGATACGGTGACGCGGCTGGACCTGGGCCAGCGCCCCTTCCTGGCCGAGCTTGATTCGGGCGCGCGCATCACCGCGGATGCGGTGATCCTGGCCACCGGCGCCCAGGCGCGCTGGCTGGGCCTGCCCAGCGAGGAAAGGTTCAAGGGCTTCGGCGTCTCGGCCTGTGCCACCTGCGACGGATTCTTCTATCGCAACCGCGAGGTCGTGGTGGTGGGCGGCGGCAATACCGCGGTCGAGGAGGCGCTGTTTTTGACCAATTTCGCCAGCAAGGTGACGCTGATCCATCGCCGCGACAGCCTGCGCTCCGAAAAGATCCTGCAGGAGCGGCTGTTCCGCAATCCCAAGGTCTCGATCCTGTGGGATCACGAGCTGGTCGAGGTGCAGGGCGAGGACCAGCCGCCGGGCGTGACCGGCGTGCGCGTGCGCCATGTCCGCCAGGGGACCGAGCAGGTGGTGCCCGCGGACGGTGTCTTCATCGCCATCGGCCATGCGCCGGCCTCGGAACTGGTCAAGGACCAGCTGGAGCTGCATCACGGCGGCTATGTCAAGGTCGAGCCGGGCACGACCCGGACCTCGATCCCCGGCGTCTTCGCGGCGGGCGACCTGACCGACCACGTCTATCGCCAGGCGGTGACCAGCGCCGGCATGGGCTGCATGGCGGCGCTGGATGCCGAGCGTTACCTGGCCGAGCATGACATGGCCGGCGCGCCGAACCCGCATGCGGCCGAGATCCTGGCCTGAGATGGCCGGTTCTTTGCCGGGGCCCGGCCGATGAGCTTGCCGCATCACCAGCCGATCCGTGCGCTTCTGGTCAGCCCCGAGGCCGGCCAGAAACTGCGGGCCGAGGCGGCGCGCATGGCCGCCTGGGATCTGACGCCCCGGCAGTCGGCGGACCTGGACCTGCTGGTCGGCGGCGGCTTCTTGCCCTTGCGGGGCTTTCTGACCCAGGCGGATCACGATTCGGTGCTGGCGGGGATGCGGCTGGCCTCGGGCGCGCTCTGGCCCATGCCGCTGGCGCTGGAGGTCGATGCGGATTTCGCGGCCAGGGTCGAGCCGGGCGAGGACATCGCCCTGCGCGGCCCCGATGGCATGGTCATGGCCATCCTGTCGGTCACGGACAAATGGAGCCCCGAGAGGGCGGAAGGCGCTGAGATGCCGGGCGTGGCCGGGCCGGTCTGCCTGGGCGGGCCGGTCAAGGGGCTGCCCGGCGCGGATGAGGTCCGCCTGGGTCCGAATGCCTGGCGGGCGCGCTTCCGTGCGCGGGGCTGCGAACGGGTTCTGGCCTGCGATCCCGCCGATGCGGCCGCTGGGGCGCGGTTGGCGGCCGAGCTTGGCGCCGAACTGCTGACGGCCGGGGCCGAGCCGCGCCATGCCGGCCCGCGCGAGGCGTTGTGGCAGGCGCTGGTCCGGCGCAACCATGGCGCCACGCATCTGCTGCTGCCCGCCGATCCCGCCGCGCAGGCGCTGCTGCGGCAATACCGGGCCGAGATCGGGCTGGAACTGGTCGAGGCCGGGATCACCCAGGCGCACGGCATGTGACGGCCCTTGCCGCGCGCCGTCCCGGCATTTGCTGATGGTGTTGGAAGGGTGGACGGCCGCCCCGCGGACGGCGCGAATGTCGCCATCGCCGCCGCCTTGCCCGGCGGCGGCATCGGCATCCTGCGGCTTAGTGGACGCTGACCGGGGTCAGTTCGTTCTGGCGGGCCAGCATGAAGGCCAGGCTGCGGTCCTTGACCAGGGCCAGCCGCTCTCCGTCGGGGCCATGCACGGCGTAAAGCGCGTCGGCTCCGGGCACCTGGCGGCGCACCTCGTCGGGCAGGCTGTCCATCGCGACGCGGCGGATATAGACGATGTTGCCCGCGTTTTCCGGGCCGAAATCGAATTTCTCGTTCATTTGCGATCCCCTTTCACTTGCGGCTGATCGGTATGGTCTGCACGATGCTGTCAGGCACCGAGCGGCGCAGGTCGATGTTCAGAAGCCCGTTTTCCAGTCCCGCCGACACCACCTCGACCCCGTCCGCCAGCACGAAGCTGCGCTGGAAGGCGCGGGACGCGATGCCGCGGTGCAGGAAGACGCGGCCTTCCTCGGCCTCGGCCTGGCGGCCGCGAACCACCAGCTGACGGTCCTCCAGCGTGATCGACAGGTCGTCCTCGGAAAAACCGGCCACGGCCAGCGTGATGCGAAAGCCGTTGGGCCCCTGGTGTTCGATGTTGTAGGGCGGATAGCCCTCGGCGCCCTTGGCGGCCCTTTCGGCCAGGCGTTCCAACTGGTCGAACCCCAGCAGGAACGGATGAGCGGCCAGACTGATCTTGGTCATTCCCAAGCCCTTTGCATCAAAGCGACTGTCGGCCGGACCCCGGAACGGCGATCCGGCAAGACCAATATGTGGATGGATGCCGCCGGAAACAAGGGCTTGCCGCATCGCGGCGGCGCGATCTCAGGGCCGCAGGCCGCAGGCGGCCATCGCGGCCCGGATCGCCCGGCCCGAGCCGGCCAGCGGCAGGCTGCCCCGGCCGCGATCATCCGCAAGCTCGACCCCGCTGCCGCCCAGCAGCCCCGCCAGCAGCGCCGAGCCGCGCGCCGCCTGCGCCGCGCGCATGCCGCCGCTGGCGGCAAAGGGCTGGGCCACCCGCCGGCCGTCGATGCGCAGCACCAGCGAGCCGGGCGATCCGGCCATGCCCTCGACGGCGACCAGCCCCTCGCGGCCGCGCTGGCACATGTAGCTCAGCGCCAGCCGTCCGGATTGCACGCGGGCGTAATGCGTCCTGCCGCCATCTGCGGCGGCGTTGCTCCAGCCCGCGCCCTGTCGCGGCGGCTGGGCGGGCTTTCGGCCGGGCGCCGCCCCCTCGCATTGCTCGGCCACGCAGGCGTGATAGCGCGGGTTCGAGGCGGGACCGAAGTGATACAGGCACTGGTTGACGCAAAGCTGCATTTGCTCGCCCCCGGCCTGCGCAGATGCGGGGCCAGGCGGCAACAGCAGGGCAAGCGCAAGGGCGCAGGGCCTGAGAGGGGCGGTGCGGGGCATCGGCTGCTCCTGCATGGGTTCGGATGCAAGTTTCGGGCCGAAAGCCGCTTCGTGGCAAGCGTTTTCCACACCGGCTGCCTTGCGTTAACGCGTTCCCGCAAAACCATTAACAACGCCCGGAGGCCGCGCTATAACCAAGGCGATCCAGCCCGAGGCCCGAGATGAACGCCCAGCACGAGATGTCCCATGAAGAGATCGCCCGCGCCAAGCTGGAGGTGCTGCGGCGCGAACATCGGGATCTGGACGAGGCGATCGCCGCGCTGTCGAGCCAGAGCCTGACCCATTCGCTGACCCTGCAACGGCTGAAAAAGCAGAAGCTGGCGCTGAAGGACCGCATCGCCCGGCTCGAGGACGAGCTGACCCCCGACATCATCGCCTGATTGCATGATCCCGCCCGGCGCTGTAGGGCGGGGCGCAAAAGGGGGTCGAGCCATGGAAAAAGCCGCCGAAAAACCCGTCGGAATCATCATGGGCAGCCAGTCCGACTGGCCGACCATGCGCGAGGCCGCCGCCATCCTGGACGAATTGGGCATCGGCTACGAGGCCCGGATCGTTTCCGCCCATCGCACGCCGGACCGGCTGTGGGACTATGGCAAGGCGGCGGTGGCGCGCGGGCTGAAGGTGATCATCGCCGGCGCCGGCGGGGCCGCGCATCTGCCGGGCATGATGGCCAGCAAGACCCGGGTGCCGGTGATCGGCGTGCCGGTGCAGACCAGGGCGCTGTCTGGCGTCGATTCGCTTTATTCCATCTTGCAGATGCCCAGGGGCTACCCGGTCGCCACCATGGCCATCGGCGCGGCGGGTGCCGCCAATGCCGGGCTGATGGCGGCGGGGATCCTGGCGATCTCGGACCCCGGACTGGCGGCGCGGCTGGAGGCCTGGCGCCAGGCGCTCAGCGATTCCATCCCCGAGGAGCCCAAGGATGAGTGAACTGGAACCCGGCGCCACCATCGGCATCCTGGGCGGCGGACAGCTGGGCCGCATGCTCTCGGTCGCGGCCAGCCGGCTGGGCTATCGCTGCCATGTCTATGAGCCGGGCGCCGCGCCGGCGGGCGATGTGGCGCATCGGCTGACCACCGCGCCCTATGAGGACCAGGCGGCGCTGCGCGCCTTCGCCGAATCGGTCGATGTCATCACCTATGAATTCGAGAACGTGCCGACGGCGGCGCTGGACCTGCTGGAATCGATCCGCCCGATCCGGCCGAACCGCCATGCCCTGGCGATCTCGCAGGACCGGCTGAGCGAAAAGGATTTCCTGGCCGGCATCGGCTTGCGCACCGCGCCCTATCGCAATGTCGAAACCGAATCCGACCTGCCCGAGGCACTGGCGACGCTGGGCGCGCCCGCGATCCTCAAGACCCGGCGGCTGGGCTATGACGGCAAGGGGCAGATCCGTTTTTCCGATGCCGGGCAGCGGGACTGGACCGGCGCCCCCTCGGTGCTGGAAGGGTTCGTGGAGTTCTCGGCCGAGATCAGCGTCATTGTGGCGCGCGGCGCGGACGGGCAGGTCGAGGCCTATGATCCGGGCCTGAACGTGCATCGCGAGGGCATCCTGCGCGCCACCACCGTGCCCTGCGGCCTGCCGGCCAGCCTGCTGACCGATGCGGTGCTGATCGCGGCGCGCATCGTCAACGCGCTGGACTATATCGGCGTCATGGGGGTCGAGCTGTTCGTGACCGCGGACGGGCTGGTGGTGAACGAGATCGCGCCGCGCGTGCATAATTCCGGCCACTGGACGCAGGCCGGCTGCGCCGTGGACCAGTTCGAGCAGCATATCCGCGCCGTGGCCGGCCTGCCGCTGGGCGACGGCCAGCGTTACGCCGATGTCGAGATGGAGAACCTGATCGGCGACGACGTGCTGCGCCTGCCCGAGCTGCTGAAGCAGCCGCGCTGCCAGGTCCATCTTTACGGCAAGGGCGAGGCGCGCCCGGGCCGCAAGATGGGCCATGTCAACCGGGTGCGGTAAAGGCGCCCGCCACGCGGTCGAATTCCGCGCGATTGCCGGGAATGCCCAGGCGAATCCAGCGCGGATGCCAGGGAAAGATGCGGCTCCAGATGCCGGCGCGGGCCAGCCGCTCATGCGCGGCCTGCGCGTCGGGCGTATCGTAGAGCCGGAACAGATGCGTGCCGCCCACCAGCGGCCAATGCGGGGTGACGATCTGGTCGAGATGCAGCGCCGCCTCGGACAGCCAGACCACGGTGTCGTCGATCCATGCCGCGTCGGCCAGCGCCTGCGCGCCGATCTCCAGCGCCGGGCCGCTGACCGACCAGGGGCCGGTGCGCTCGGCAAGGCGCGCCAGCAGATCAGGGGCGGCGATGGCGAAGCCCAGCCGCAGCCCCGCGAGGCCCCAGAACTTGCCGAAGCTGCGCAGCACGGTGACGTTATCGGCACGCGTCGCGGCTGCCGACAGGTCGGGGCGCGGATCGGCAAAGCTTTCGTCCACCACCAGATGCCCGACCGTGGCGGCGATGGCGGCGATCTGCGCGGGCGGGAACTCGCGCCCGTCCGGGTTGTTCGGGTTCACGATCACCGCCAGGTCGGCGCCCTCCAGCGCGGCCGGGTCGGTGGGCTCTGCCACCTCCCAGCCGGCGGCGCGCAGGCTGGCGGCGTGTTCGTTATAGGTCGGGGACAGCACCGCCGCGCGCCGGCCCGCCAGCACCTGCGGCAAAAGCTGGATCGCCGCCGAGGCGCCGGCCAGCGGCAGCACCTGGTCCTGCGGGCAGCCGAATCGGGCCGCGGCCGCGGCGCAGAGCCGGGCGGCATCGGCCCGCGTCGGCAGCGCGGTCAGGGCGTGGGGCGAAAGCGGCCCGGCAGGCCAAGGCCGGCGGTTGATTCCCGTGGACAGGTCGATCCAGTCCGCCCGGCCGAAGCGGCTGGCCGCCTTGTCGATGTCGCCGCCGTGGTCGCGCATGGGCAGGTTCCTCCTTGGCCGCCGTTGAACCTGCATGAAGGCCGGCGGTCAAGCGGCGGAGGCTGGCCGTCGCGCTCCGGTAACGGAATTTTCGCTTTACACCCTCGTGGAACCGGCACACGATATGTTGTAGGCACATCCCGGATACTACGCCGGGTGTAGTCTGGGCCACCAAGGGTTGGGGTTTTGACCTTGCCCCGCTCTCAGACAGGCAGGGGGACAGGATATGGCACAGCTGGACTTCATCCATAGCGATGACATCCATCCCATCGACATCGTGGAAACCGTCGCGGCGCATCACGAATGGGATTTCGACCGCCTGGCCGAGGACCAGATCGCCATGGCGGTCGAGGGCCAATGGCGCACCTATTCCATCACGCTGGCCTGGTCGCCGCGCGAGGAGGTGCTGCGGCTGATCTGCACCTTCGACATGGATCCGCCGGCCGAGAAGCTGCCGGCGCTCTACGAAGTCCTGAACCTGGCCAACGATCAGGTCTGGGACGGCGGCTTCACCTTCTGGGGCCCGCAGAAGCTGATGGTCTGGCGCTACGGGCTGGTGCTTGCGGGCGATGCCATCGCTGCGCCCTCGCAGATCGACCAGATGATCGGCAATGCCATCCTGGCCTGCGAGCGGTTCTATCCCTGTTTCCAGTTGGCCTGCTGGGGCGATGCGACGCCGGATGCCGCCATGGACATCGCCCTGTCCGAGGCCTACGGTCGCGCCTGAAATTTCCGCGGCAGCGCGGACAAGATCAGGGGGCAGGACATGGATTTTTCGGATCTGAATGCGCGCGGGCTGGTGCTGGTCGGCTGCGGCCGCATGGGCGGCGCGCTGCTGGACGGCTGGCTGAAGAACGGGCTGGCGGCGCGGGCGGTGCATGTGGTGGACCCCAATCCGCGGGCGGAACTGTCGGATCTGGGTATTTCGGTAAACGGAAAGCTGCCCGCGGCGCCCGCCGTGCTGGTAATCGCCGTCAAGCCGCAGATGATGGCGGATGTGCTGCCGCGGCTTTCGGTCGGGGCGGGGACGCTGGTCATCTCGGTCGCGGCAGGGGTGACGCTGGCGGCCTATGAGGCGGCGTTTCCGGCCGCGCCCATCGTGCGCGCCATGCCGAACACGCCGGCGGCCATCGGCCAGGGCATCACCGCCGTCATCGGCAATGCCAGGGCCGGTGAGGCCGAGATGGCGCTGGCCGAGGCGCTGCTTTCCGCCGTCGGCCGCGTCGTGCGGCTGGAGGGCGAGGACCAGATGGATGCGGTGACGGCGCTTTCTGGTTCGGGTCCGGCCTATGTCTTTCACATGATCGAGGCCATGGCGGCGGCCGGCGAGGCCGAGGGGCTTTCCGCCGCGCTGGCGCTGGACCTGGCGCGGGCCACCGTGGCCGGGGCCGGCGCGCTGGCCGTGCATGAGGACGCGGATCCGGCCAGGCTGCGCGAGGCCGTGACCTCGCCCGGCGGCACCACGGCGGCCGGTCTGAAGGAGCTGATGGACCCCAAGGCCGGCCTGCCGCCGCTGATGCGCCGCACCATAGCCGCCGCCGCCGCGCGGGGGCGGGAGCTGGGGAAATGAGCGAGCCGATCGCCTGGGCGGATTTCGAGAAGGTCGAGATCCGCGTCGGCCGCATCACCCGTGCCGAGCCTTTCCCCGAGGCGCGGCGCCCGGCCTTCAAGCTGTGGCTGGATTTCGGACCCGAGATCGGCGAGCGGAAAAGCTCGGCCCAGATCACCCGGCATTACGCGCCGGACGGGCTGGTCGGCCGGCAGGTGCTGGCGGTGGTGAATTTCCCGCCGCGCCAGATCGGCCCCTTCATGTCCGAGGTTCTGGTGCTGGGCCTGCCGGACGAAGATGGCGAGGTGGTGCTGATCGGTCCCGAGCGCGAGGTGCCGGTCGGGGGGAGGATGTATTGATGAAGCTTCTGGTGACGCGCCGCATGACACAGGCGGCGGAACATGCGCTGTCGACCCGGTTCGAGACCGAGATCCTGGATCGTCAGGACGGGCTCAGCGTCGACGAGGCGGCGCGGGCGCTGGCCGATTACGACGCGATCCTGCCGACGCTGGGCGACCGCTTCACGGCCGAGGCCTTTCAGGGCCGGCCGCGCTGCCGCCTGCTGGCGAATTTCGGGGCCGGCTACAACCATATCGACGTGGCGGCGGCGGCGGCGGCCGGCGTCGCCGTGACCAACACCCCCGACGCCGTGACCGAGGCCACTGCCGACATCGCCCTGACCCTGATCCTGATGACCGCGCGCCGGGCGGGCGAGGGCGAGCGGCTGCTGCGCCGCGGCGCCTGGACCGGCTGGCAGCCGACGCAACTGCTGGGCCGCCATGTCACCGGCTGCACCGTCGGCATCATCGGCATGGGGCGCATCGGCAAGGCCATCGCCCGGCGCTGCCATTTCGGCTTCGGCATGGACGTGATCTTTCACAACCGCTCGGTGGTCTCGTCGCTGGATTTCCCGGCCCGGCAGGTGGCCAGCCTGGACGATCTGCTGGCGCAGTCGGATTTCGCCGTCATCGCCGTGCCCGGCGGGGCCGAGACCCGGCACATGATCGGCGCGCATGAGCTGGAGCGGCTGGGGCCGCGCTCCTACCTGATCAACATCGCCCGCGGCGACGTGGTCGAGGAGGCGGCGCTGGTCGAGGCGCTGGCGCAGGGCCGGATCGCCGGGGCGGGGCTGGATGTCTACGAGTTCGAGCCCCGTGTCTCGCCCGCGCTTTGCGCCATGGAGAACGTGACCCTGCTGCCGCATCTGGGCACCGCGGCCGAGGAGGTGCGCACCGCCATGGCCATGCGGGCGATGAACAACCTGGTCGCCTTTGCCGAGGGGCAGGCGCTGCCCGACCGGGTGAACTGATGGCGCCCGGCGACCGCGCCATGGCGCTGATCCGCGCGGGCATCGCCGCCGCCGATCCTGCTGCCGCGGTGGCGCGCGGCATGGCCGAGGTGCTGGCCGATCCGCCGGGGCCGGGCGGGCGCTGGCTGGTGATCGCCGTCGGCAAGGCCGCCCGCGCCATGGCCGCGGCGGCGCTGGAGGCGCTGCCGGGGGCCGAGGCGCTGGTAGTGACCAATGCCGGCAATGACGCGGCGCTGGCCGGGGCGCGGGTCATGCGCGCCGGCCATCCGCAGCCCGACGCCGATGGCGCGGCGGCGGCCGAGGCGGTGATCGCCAGGCTTGCCTCTGCGGGGCCGCAGGACCGGGTGCTGGCGCTGATCTCGGGCGGCGGCTCGGCCATGCTGCCGGCGCCGGCCGAGGGCATGGCGCTGGCCGACAAGCAGGCGGTGAACCGGCTCTTGCTGGCCTCGGGTGCGGATATTGCACAGGTGAACCTGATCCGGCAGGGCCTGTCGCGGCTCAAGGGCGGCGGCTGGCTGCGGCTGTCGCGGGCGCCGCTGACGGCGCTGATCCTGTCGGATGTGCCGGGGGACGACCTGCGGGTCATCGCCTCGGGACCGACGGTGGCGCCGGTCGGCACGCGGGCGCAGGCGGCCGATCTGGCGCGTGCGCTGGGCATCTGGGAGCATATGCCCGAGGCGGCCCGCGCGGCGCTCAAGCGCCCCGAGGACCGCCGCGCCCTGCCGCAGGCCAGGAACATCCTCGTCGGCTCGAACGCGCTTTCCGTCGCGGCCATGGTCGCGGCCGGGGCCGATCCCGCGCCGATCCTGCTTTCGGGCGACGTGCAGGATTGCGCGCAGGCGATCTGGGCCTTGGCACCGGGGTTGCGGCCCGGCCAGGCGCTGGCCTTCGGCGGCGAGACCACGGTGAAACTGGTCGGCGATGGCATGGGCGGGCGCAACCAGGAACTGGCGCTGCGCCTGGCGCTGCTGGCCGAGGCGCAGCCGGTGGATTTCGACTGGGCCTTTGCCGCGGTCGGCAGCGACGGGCGCGACGGGCCCGGCGAGGCCGCGGGCGGGCTGGTCGGCCCCGCCACGCCGGCGGCGATCCGGGCGGGCGGCATCGATCCCGCCACGGCGCTGGCAAGGAACGATTCGACCCCGGCGCTGGCGGCGGGCGATGCGCTGGTGGTGACGGGCGCGACCGGCACCAATGTCGCCGACCTGGCGGTGCTGGTGCGCGGCTGAGCGGCGCGCGGTCCCGGGTTCGCCTGCCTGCAAGGCTGCCCTGCACCCGCCCGCCTTGCCCGTCCTTCCGGCAGGGCCTAAGACCGAAAGGCACGAGCCGCATGACGGGGAACCCGATGAGATCCACCCTGAGCTACATGACCTGGCCCTTCGTCGTCACCGGTGCGGGCCTGGCGCTGGCCGCCTTCCTTGGCTGGGAATATCACGGCACCGGCTCGGGGGCCTTCGCATTCTTCCTGATCGCCGGCATCCTGGCGGTGCTGGAAATCTCGCTCAGCTTCGACAATGCGATCGTCAATGCCAACAAGCTCAAGCAGATGGTGCCGAAATGGCAGCGCCGCTTCCTGACCTGGGGCATCCTGATCGCGGTCTTCGGCATGCGGGTGATCTTTCCGCTGCTGGTGGTGGTCATCGCCGCCCATCTCGCACCATGGGAGGCCATTCGTCTGGCCGCCACCCAGCCGCAGGAATATTCCCGCATCATCCACGAGGCGCATCTGCCCATCGCGGCCTTCGGCGGCTCGTTCCTGATGCTGGTGGCGCTGAACTATTTCTTCGACGAGGCCAAGGACGTGGACTGGATCAAGGGCGTCGAGGCCGCGCTGCGCAAGCTGGGCGAGATCCGCGGCATGGAGGTCGGCTTCGTGCTGGTCTGCATGCTGGTGATCGTCGGCCAGCTGCCGGCGGAAAAGGAGCATGCCTTCATCATCGCCGCGATCTGGGGGGTGATCACCTATCTGCTGGTGGACATGCTGGGCCATGTTCTGGACCGCTGGGGCGGCGGGCCGCAGCCGGTCGACATGGCGCGCGGCGGTTTCGGCGCCTTCCTCTATCTCGAGGTGCTGGACGCCTCTTTCAGCTTCGACGGGGTGATCGGCGCCTTCGCGCTGACCCAGAACCTGTTCCTGATCGCCATCGGGCTTGGCATCGGCGCGATGTATGTGCGCTCGATGACGGTGATGCTGGTCGAACGTGGCACGCTCGCCGCCTTCCGCTATCTCGAACATGGTGCCTTCTGGTCGATCTTCGTGCTGTCCATCCTGATGTTCGTCCAGACCCTGCGGCCGATCCCCGAAGTGGTCACCGGCCTTCTGGGCGCCTGTTTCATCGGCATGGCCTTCCTCAGCTCGCTGGCCTGGCGCCGCCGTCACCCGCACGGCTGAGATTGCCGCTCTTTCCGTTTTCCAAATACCCATGCTACGGCGCCCAGGGGCGCGGTTGCCGGGGTATTTGGGGAACAGAGAAGGCGCGCCGGGATGTCCCACCGGGTCGCGCCTTGCCGGTTGCGCCGTTCGGATGAGTATTTGGGAAACGGTGATAGCGCCGGTCTTCAGGCCCTGCCGTCCAGCGGCCGGGTCGCGCGATGGAGCCAGTCGCGCACCTCGCCCTCGACCAGGGGCGAGATCTTCTCCCAGACCTGCGCGTGATAGGCGTCGAGCCAGGCGATCTCGGCCGGGGCGAGCAGTCCGGGCTCGATGAGGCGACGGTCGATCGGGGCAAAGGTCAGGGTCTCGAAGCCCAGCATCTCGCGGCCATCCGGGCTTTCGCGCTTCTCGACCACGATCAGGTTCTCGATGCGGATGCCGAAGGCGCCCTCGCGGTAATAGCCCGGCTCGTTCGACAGGATCATGCCGGGCTGCAGAGGAATCTCCGAGATGCGCGAGATCCGGACCGGCCCTTCATGCACGGACAGGCCGGCGCCGACGCCATGGCCGGTGCCGTGGTCGTAATCCATGCCCTCGGACCAGAGCGGTGCACGGGCCAGCGCGTCGATATGGCAGCCGGCGACGCCCTTGGGGAACTGCACCTGCGAGATGGCGATCATGCCCTGAAGCACGCGGGTATAGGGCCGCCGCGCCGCCGGATCGGCTGGGCCCATCGGCAGGGTGCGGGTGATGTCGGTGGTGCCGTTGGCATATTGCCCGCCGGAATCGACCAGCAGCACATGGCCGGGCAGGATGCGCAGGTTGCTTTGCCGGTCGACATGGTAATGCGGGATCGCGGCATGCGGGCCTGTGGCTGCGATCGTGTCGAAGCTGATGTCGAGGATGCCGCGCGCCACGCGCAATTCCTCAAGCCTTTGCGCCACGTCGATCTCGGTCAGCGGCTCGGCGTCCAGATGCGCGGCGCGGGCGTCGAGCCAGCACAAGAGTTCCGCCACCGCCGCGCCGTCCTGCAGATGCGCGGCGCGCATGCCGGCGATCTCGGCCGGGTTCTTGCAGGCTTTCGGCAGGATCACCGGGTCCGGGCCCTCGGCAATGGGGGTCTTCATGCTTTCGATCAGCGCGAAGACCCGGTCGGGCGCGCTGGCCGGATCGACCCGCACCGGGCCGGCAAGGTTGGTCAGCGCCGGGGTCAGCGCATCGAGCGGCAGCACCGAGACCGCGTTGCCAAGCGCCGCCCGCACCTCCGCGCCGAACTTGGCCGGGTTGGTGAAGACGGCGACATGGCCGTTCTCCTCGATGATGGCGAAACATTGCACCACCGGGTTCTTCGGCACGTCCGCCCCGCGGATGTTCAGAAGCCACGAGACCGAATCGGGCAGCGTCAGCACCGCCGCCTGCTGCCCGGCCTCGCGCAGCGCCTGGGCGATGCGGGCGCGCTTCTCGGTCGCGGTCTCGCCGGCGATCGCGTCGGGCCAGAGCCGCACCGCGCCCACCGGCGCCTCGGGCTGGTCGGGCCAGATCGCATCGACCGGGTTCGTGTCGAGCGCGATCAGGGCGATGCCCGAACCGGCCAGGCCCTTTTCCATCTCGCGGATCTCGCGCCGCGTGTGCAGCCAGGGGTCGTAGCCGATGCGCCCGCCCTCGGGCAGCGCCTCGCGCAGCCAGTCGGCGGGCTTGGTTTCCGGCCAGGGCACCGGGGTGAAATGCGCGGGGTCGACCTCGGCCTTGACCTGCACGCGATAGCGGCCGTCGATGAACACCCCGGCGCGGTCGGGGGTGACGATGCAGAAACCGGCGCTGCCGGTGAAGCCGGTCAACCAGGCCAGCCGCGCGTCGCGCGCCGCGACATATTCGCCCTGATGCGCATCGGCGCGCGGCACCAGGAAGCCGTCGAGCCCGCGCGCCGCCAGTTCGCGGCGCAGCGCGGCCAGCCGGGGCGGATGCGCGGCGGGGTCGGAATGGCTGTCGTAATTCTGGAACATGCTTGCCTCTGGGTCTTGTTCTGGGTGTCAGGCGCGGGCCAGCGCCGCGCGCGCGCCGGGCAGGGTGCGCGCGAGGCCGTCGGCCAGGGCCTGGGCGCTGCGGCGGTGGTGGAAATCGGCGGCGACGCGGGCGCGGGACGCCTGGGCCAGCCGCCGCGCTTCCGCGGGATCGGCGTGCAGCTGGGCGATCTCCTCGGCCATGATCTCGGGGCGTTCGGGCGGCACCAGGATCGCGTCGCGGCCCGAGGTGATCAGCTCGTGATTGCCGCCGACATCGGTGACGACCACCGGCATCTCCATCGCCATCGCTTCCATGATCGCGACCGAGATGCCCTCGTTCAGGCTGGCCAGCGCAAAGATATGCGCGCGCTCCAGCCCCTCGCGCACCCGATCCTCGCTGACCGCGCCCAAAAGCGTGACCGCGTCGCCGAGGCCCTTCCCGGCGATCAGCGCGTCGAGCTGGCGGTGATAGCCCGAACCGCCCTGCTCGTCCTCGCCGGCGATTTCCAGCCGGGCGTCGATGCCCTGGGCGCGCAGCAGGGCGACGGTCTCGATCAGGTGGTCGTGGCCCTTGACCGCGTTCAGCCGGCCGCAGCTGAAAATGCGCAGCGCCTCGCCGGGGGCAGGAGGCTGCCAGGGCGTCCGGCGCCGGATCTGGTCGAGGTCCACGCCCATCGGCGCGACATTGATGACGGCGGGGCGGTCGGTGCCGATCTCGCGCTCGGCCACCCGCGTCAGCAATTGCGAGATGATGGTGGCGAAGCGCGCATGGCGCCATTTCTGCCGCTGGTTCGGCCCGTAGCCCTCCAGCGTCGGCCCGTGCAGGGTCAGGCTGTAGCCGGGCCCGCCCAGGCGTTCGGCGAGCATGGCGATATTGGCGCTGTCGGCGCAGCTGTGGACATGGACATGGTTCCAGCCCTGCTGGCGGGCGATACGCTTCAGCCGCGCGCCCATGGCCAGCAGCGCCAGCATGCGCAGACGGCCCTTGACGCCCTGCGCCTCGGCGGTCAGCGCCGCGCCCAGGCCGCGCGC
This sequence comes from Paracoccus sp. P2, assembly GCF_046335115.1. Taxonomy (NCBI): domain Bacteria; kingdom Pseudomonadati; phylum Pseudomonadota; class Alphaproteobacteria; order Rhodobacterales; family Paracoccaceae; genus Paracoccus; species Paracoccus sp. P2. The sequence goes on from NZ_JBGOSN010000009.1 coordinate 31,447, forward strand.
CCAGCCGGCGGGCCCCGAGCGCAGGAATTCCGCAAGGATGCCCAGGCCCTCGCCGCCCAGCGGCATCAGGTAGCGGGTCCGGGCCTGTGCCTCGGCCGCCCAGGCATGCGAGGCGACGGCGCGCGGCGGCGGCCGGGTCGAGATCAGCTCGGCCTCGATCCCCAGTTCCGCCAGCGCCTGCCGCTCGCGCCACAGGAAGATATGGGTCTGGCCCGGAAATTCGGGAATGAAGAAGCCGATCTTCAGCACGTCAAATCCTTTGGCCTGTCAGGCGGAAAGCGGCCCCGGTCCGACGAAATTGGTCGCATGGGACGCCGGGCAGATCAACCAGCCCGAAAGAACAGGTTCAGCCGGCGCGGCGCAGGTTCATGGCGCGGGCGCGTTTCCTGGGATCGGCCTCGAACAGGGCGGCAAGCTGCTCGGTCATGGCGCCGGCCAACTGTTCGGCATCGGTGATCGTCACCGCGCGCTGGTAATAGCGGGTCACGTCATGGCCGATGCCGATGGCCAGCAGTTCCACCTGCTTCTTGCGCTCGATCATCGCGATCACGTCGCGCAGGTGCTTTTCCAGGAAATTCGCCGGGTTGACCGAAAGGGTCGAATCGTCCACCGGCGCCCCGTCCGAGATCACCATCAGGATGCGCCGCGCCTCGGGCCGCCGGGCCAGCCGCCGATGCGCCCATTCCAGCGCCTCGCCGTCGATATTTTCCTTGAGGAGCCCCTCTTTCATCATCAGGCCCAGGTTCGGCCGCACCCGCCGCCAGGGTGCATCGGCACCCTTGTAGATGATATGACGCAGGTCGTTCAGCCGCCCCGGCTGCGCCGGCCGGCCGGCGGTCAGCCATTTCTCGCGGCTCTGGCCGCCCTTCCAGGCGCGGGTGGTGAAGCCCAGGATCTCGACCTTGACCTGGCTGCGTTCCAGCGTCCGGGCCAGCACATCGGCGCAGATCGCGGCGATCGAGATCGGCCGGCCCCGCATCGAGCCGGAATTGTCCAGCAGCAGCGTGACCACGGTGTCGCGGAACTCGGTGTCCTTTTCGACCTTGAAGGACAGGGGCGTCGTCGGGTTCGCCACCACGCGGGCCAGGCGGCCGGCGTCCAAGACCCCCTCCTCCTTGTCGAATTCCCAGCTGCGGTTCTGCTGCGCCTGCAGGCGGCGTTGCAGCTTGTTGGCCAGCCGCGAAACCGCGCCGCGCAGGGGCTCCAGCTGCTTGTCCAGATAGGCGCGCAGCCGCTCCAGCTCGGCCGGGTCGGCGAGGTCCTCGGCGCGGATCTCCTCGTCGAATTCCTGGGCATAGACGCGGTAGTCCGGGCTCGCCTCGCTGACCTGCGGCGGCAGGTCGGGCGGCGTCTCGGCCTCGGACATCTCGGCCTCGTCCACCAGTTCCTCGTCGGACTGGTCGTCCATGCTGACCTGGGCCTGGCGTTCGTCCTGGGTCTGGTCCTGGGTGCGCTCGGGGCTGGCCTCGGCGTCCTCGTCCTGGTTCTGGTCGCGGGACTGGTTGTCGCCAGCCTCCTCGTCCTGCTCGGCGTTTTCCTCGGCCTCGTCTTCCTGCGGCTCGTCGGGGTCTTCGCCCAGCTGGTCGCCATAGCCCAGGTCGGCGATCACCTTGCGGGCGAGCCGGGCGAAGGCCGCCTGGTCGGCCAGCACCTCGCCCACATGATCGAGATCGGCGCCGGCCTGTTCCTCGACGAAGGGGCGCCACAGGTCCGCGACATGCTGCGCGGCCGAGGGCAGGGCGCGGCCCGTCGCCGCCTGCCGCACGATATAGCCCGCCGCGACGGCCAGCGGCGCATCGGCCGGGGCCTTGATCTGGCCATAGCCCTTGCGCTCGGCCTCCTGGCCCAGCTTGGCGTCGATGTTGCTGAGCGCGCCGGGCATGTCGCGCGCGCCCAATGCCTCGCAGCGCGCGGTCTCCATCGCCTCGTAGAGGTCGCGCGCCATCGGCCCGGCGGGGGCGTATTTCGCATGGGTCGCGGCGTCGTGGTGGCGCAGCTTCATCGCCAGGGCGTCGGCGGTGCCGCGCGCCAGCAGCACCTCGTCTCGGGTCATGCGGCGGCTGACCTGCGGCAGGCGCATGGTGTCGCCCGCCACGCCGGACGGGTCGGCGGTGAAGGTCACGTTCAGCTCGTGATCCTCGGCCAGCGCGCGGGTGGCCTCGGTCAGGGCCTTCTTGAACGGATCGGCGGGGTTGTCGGATTTTTTCATGGGCTGTTCCAGAAATCGCCTTTGTCCGCCATTGCACTACATTCGCAGCAAAAGGCCAAGAAACGAGCGTAGCGAGGTTGCTCTTCCATCATTCGTAAAACCTCAGCAGCGGTGCGCAGGAGGCTTTGTCTTGTGCGTAGATTGTCGCCGTGGGTTCGGGTTGATGGACGTCGAAGCCGCCGAATGCGTCAAGATAGGCTTTCGTAAAGCTGGTCTCCGTCATCGGCGAGGCCAGCGGGAAGCTCTTGACCGTATCGACCTCCAGAGCCCAACGAACGGAATCCCCGCGCTTTTCGTCGCGCCCGGTCACCGGATTGCTGCGCAGAACCATCCCGACTGCAATTGTAGCTTGCACGAAGTCCCGGCAACGGGTCTGCACATAGGCCGCGTCGTCAGCGTTCGGGTCGGCCGAGAGGGGTATCAGCGTTGCAGCCTTATCCTCGTTCGGCATGCCCGCGGTCAGGGCTGCGGCCATCGCCGGCAGGGCCATGGCCATCGTGCAAATGCTGACCGCCCCCCGCATCACCCCGCCTTGACCGCCGCGCTTTCCGGCAGTTCCTCGTCGAAGAGCCGCTGATAGAACTCGGCCACCGTCTGCCGCTCCAGCTCGTCGCATTTGTTCAGGAAGGTCAGGCGGAAGGCATAGCCTACGTTATCGCCGAAGATCCGCGCGTTCTGCGCCCAGGCGATCACCGTCCGGGGCGACATCACCGTCGAAAGATCCCCCTGCATGAAGGCCGTGCGCGTCAGGTCGGCCAGCGTCACCATCTGGTTGATGATCTTGCGGCCCTTCTCGGTGTTGTAGGTCGGGTTCTTGGCCAGCACGATGGCGGCCTCGGCGTCGTGGCTCAGGTAATTCAGCGTCGAGACCAGCGACCAGCGGTCCATCTGGCCCTGGTTGATCTGCTGCGTGCCGTGATAGAGGCCCGTGGTGTCGCCCAGGCCCACGGTGTTCGCCGTCGCGAACAGGCGGAAATAGGGATTGGGCGTGATGACCTCGTTCTGGTCCAGCAGCGTCAGCTTGCCATCGGCCTCCAGCACGCGCTGGATCACGAACATCACGTCGGCGCGGCCGGCGTCGTATTCGTCGAAGACGATCGCGGTCGGGTTGCGCAGCGCCCAGGGCAGGATGCCTTCGTGAAAGACCGTGACCTGCTTGCCGTCCACCAGCTTGATCGCGTCCTTGCCGATCAGGTCGATGCGGCTGACATGGCTGTCCAGGTTCACCCGCACGCAGGGCCAGTTCAGCCGCGCCGCCACCTGCTCGATATGCGTCGATTTGCCGGTGCCGTGATAGCCCTGGATCATCACCCGGCGGTTATAGGCAAAGCCCGCCAGGATCGCCAAGGTGGTATCGGGATCGAACTTGTAGGTCGTGTCGATGTCGGGCACCCGGTCCGAGCGTTCGGCAAAGCCCTTGACCTTCATGTCGCTGTCTAGGCCGAAGACCTCGCGCAGGTCGATTTCCTCGGTCGGTTTCGCGTTCTGATCCAGCATGGGCGGCCCTTTCGATTGTCCCATGCTTGATGAATGATTCCCCGCGCGGGTGCAAGCCGGGCAAGGGGCGGGAACCGTCGCCGGGGCCGCGAATTGCGCATGGGCGCGCCGCCGCCTAGAGTGCGGCGCGGGAAACCAGGGACGGGAAACGGGCATGAGCGGATTGCTGGCGCTGCTGGATGACGTGGCGGGGATCGCCAAGATCGCGGCGGCGTCGATCGACGACGTGGCGGGGCAGGCGGTCAAGGCCGGCAGCAAGGCCGCCGGCGCGGTGATCGACGACGCGGCGGTGACGCCGAAATACGTGCACGGCTTTTCCGCCGCGCGCGAGGTGCCGATCGTGATGAAGATCGCCCGCGGCTCGCTTTACAACAAGCTGGTGATCCTGCTGCCCATCGCGCTGCTGCTCTCGGCCTTTGCGCCCTGGGCGATCACGCCGCTGCTGATGCTGGGCGGCTCCTACCTGTGTTTCGAGGGCGCCGAGAAGGTCCTGCATGCGCTCAGCCACCACAAGGTCAACGAGCCGCATCTGAAGACGACCGCCGAGGGCGCCGCCGGGCTGGAAGAGGAACGGGTGCGCGGCGCGATCAAGACCGACTTCATCCTCTCGGCCGAGATCATGACCATCGCGCTGGCCACGATCCCGAACGGCGACGCGATCTGGATGAAGGCGCTGATCCTGGCCGTGGTGGCCCTGGGCATCACCGTCGCGGTCTACGGCTTCGTGGCGCTGATCGTGAAGGCGGACGATTTCGGCCTGCACCTGCACGAGCGCGGCGGCCCCGGCGCGGCGCTGGGCCGCGGCATCGTCCATGTCATGCCGGGCTTCATGAAGGTGCTGACCGTGGTCGGCACCGCGGCGATGATCTGGGTCGGCGGCCAGATCGTCATCCACGGGCTGCACGAACTGGGCCAGCACCAGCCCTATGAATGGATCCATGGCATGGCCGCGGCCGCGGCCCGGGCCCTGCCCGCTGCGCCCGGCTTCGCCGCCTGGGCCGCCACCGCCTTCTTCGACGGCATCTTCGGGGTGCTCTGGGGCATGATCCTGATCCCGGTGGCGCATTACGCCGTCACCCCCGCCATCGAGGCGGTGAAGGGCGCGGTGGGCGCCAAGTCCTGACCCCGGCTTGCCCTTGGCCGGCTGCCGGGACTATCAACTGCCATACCAATGCCGCAGGAGATCTCCATGCCGATTCCCGCCCCGGCCCTCGACGCGCTTTCCGCGCTTCTGGGCGCGCGCCTGTCCACCAGCGGCGCCGACCGCGAGTTGCACGCCCAGTCCGAGACCTTTCACCGCGCCCCGCCGCCCGATGCCGTGGCCTGGCCGGTCTCGACCGAGGAGGTCTCGCGCATCGCCGCCATCTGCCACGCGCATCGCGTGCCGATGATCGGCTGGGGCACCGGCACCTCGCTGGAGGGGCAGGCCCTGGCGCCGCAGGGCGGGCTGGTCATCGACCTGTCGAAGATGGACCGGGTGCTGGAGATCCGGGCCGAGGACATGCAGGCCAGCGTCCAGCCCGGCTGCACGCGCGAGGCGCTGAATACCGAATTGCGGGCGACCGGGCTGTTCTTCCCGGTCGATCCCGGCGCCAATGCCTCGCTGGGCGGCATGGCGGCGACGCGCGCCTCGGGCACTACGGCGGTGCGCTACGGCACCATGCGCGACAATGTGCTGGCGCTGGAGGTGGTGCTGGCCGACGGGCAGGTGATCCGCACCGGCACGCGGGCGGCGAAATCCAGCGCCGGCTATGACCTGACCGGGCTTTTCGTCGGCTCGGAGGGCACGCTGGGCATCATCACCGAACTGACCCTGAAGCTGCACGGCCAGCCCGAGGAGGTCGCCGCGGCGGTCTGCGGCTTTCCGACGCTGGAGCAGGCGGTGGAATGCGTCACCGCGACGATCCAGTCGGGCATCCCCATGGCGCGGATCGAGTTCATCGACGCCGACGTGGTGCGTGCCTTCAACCGCGCCTCGGGCACGCAGATGCACGAGGGCCCGCACCTGATGGTCGAGTTCCACGGCGGACCCGCCTCGGTCAAGGGCGATGCCGAGGCCTTCGGCGCGCTGGCGGGCGAGTTCGGCGGCACCGGCTTCGACTGGGCGACCACGCCCGAGGCGCGGGCGGCGCTGTGGAAGATGCGGCATAATGCCTATCGCTCGTGCCTGGCCTTGCGGCCGGGGGCGACGGCGGTGGTGACGGATGTCTGCGTGCCGATGTCGCACCTGCCCGCCGCCGTGGCCGCGGCGGCCGAGGACATCCGCGCCGAGGGCCTGCTGGGCCCCATCGTCGGCCATGTCGGCGACGGCAACTTCCACGCCCAGATCCTGGTGATGCCCGGAGACGAGGCCGAGCTGGCCGCCGCCAAGCGCGTCGCGCTGCGCATGGCCGAGCGCGCCATCGCGGTGGGCGGCACCATCACCGGCGAGCATGGCGTGGGCATCGGCAAGAAGCCCCTGATGCCCGCCCAGCACGGCGCTGCCATCGGCGTGATGGCGGCGATCAAGCTGGCACTGGACCCCCAGGGGGTGCTGAATCCCGGCAAGCTGGTGCCGGAGGTGGGCTGAGGCGCAAGGCGCGCCGGCACAGTCCGGCCGGGGCGCCGCCCGTCCGCATCGGCAGCGCATCCCGGCAAGGAGGAACGGGAAATGCCAATGCCATGGACCTATCGCCATGCGTCCAAGGAATGGCGCGCGATTCTCGACGATCTCAAGGACCGCATGGACCTGGTCTCGGACAACAGCGCCTATACCGCCCTGGACGGCGTACTCCAGGCCTTTCGGCGCCGACTCACGGCGCAGCAGGGGCTGGACTTCGCATCCGTCCTGCCAGCGATTCCCAGGGCGATCTTCGTCGCCGACTGGAAACCCGACGAGAAGCCGGTGCCCTTTGCCGACCGCCGGACCATGACCCGAGAGGCGCAACAGCTCCGGCCGCATCACAACCTGACCCCGGACAACGCCATCGAGGCCGTGGCCTGGACCATCCGCCGCTATGTGAACAAGGCGGATTTTCAGCGCGTCCTGGAATGCCTGCCGCCGGGCGCAGTCCAGTTCTGGCATGTCGATGTGGCCGACCCCAGGGAGATCGGGCCGCGGATCTTCTGAAACGTGCCGCACAACCTGCGGTGGAGATGCGCGCCGGCCGGGGTGTCCCTGACAAACTCGTGACTGTCACGCCATCGTGACAGAGCGTCGCACCTTTGCGATAAGGACACGAAGCGCCGAGTACAGGCGCAGGGGCAGAGCGCGCGACATGCGCGCAGGCAGAGGGCAGAGATGACATTCCTGGGCAAGATTTTCACGGCGTTGGCGCTGGTCGCGCTGGCCTCCTGCGGGGGGCCTTCCAGCGGGCCGGCGGTGATGGCGGGGCAGGGCAGCGGCCCGCAATTCGGCGACAGCGCGCCCCATCCCTGGATCGGCGGGCATCCCTATGACCACCCGATCCACGGCATCGACATCTCGCGCTGGCAGGGCGACATCGACTGGCACCGGGTGCGCGGCTCGGGCATCAGCTTCGCCTTCATCAAGGCGACCGAGGGCGGCGACCATGCCGACCCGAACTTCCGCCGCTACTGGCGCGAGGCGGCGCAGGCGCGCATCCCGCGCGGCGCCTATCACTATTTCTATTTCTGCCGCTCGGGCTCGGAGCAGGCGGCCTGGTTCATCGCCAACGTGCCCAGGGAGCGCGGCGCCATGCCGCCGGTGCTGGACCTGGAATGGACCGCCTCCAAGACTTGCCCGCATCGCCCGGCCAGCCATGAGGTGCTGCGCGAGGCCAAGATCTTCAAGGACATCCTGCACCGGCATTACGGCCAGCGCCCGATCATCTACACCACGGTCGATTTCTACCGCGACAACAACCTCGGCTCCTGGCCCGAGGAGTTCTGGCTGCGCTCGGTCGCGGGCCATCCGCGCATCGTCTATCCCGGCCAGCGCTACACGTTCTGGCAATATACCGGCACCGGCATCGTGCCGGGGATCCGCGGCAACGTGGACCTGAACGTCTTTGCGGGCTCGCCCGCGCAGTGGCGGGCATGGCTGAACCAGCGCCTGCAATAAGGCGCGGCCTGCTCTGGGCCGAGTTCGCGGCGCTCTATGTCGGGACGCCGCTGGTGATCGCGCTGTTCCTGCCCGGCCATATGCTGTTCGAGGCGCTGGCGGTGTTCAGCCTGGCGGGGCTGGGCCTCTTGTGGCGCACCGGCGGCTTTCACTGGCACAGCCTGGTGCGCGGCTGGAGCCGGCTGCCCTGGCGCGAGATCCTGGCCGTGGCGCTGGCCACCCTGCTGGTGGGGCTGGCGATCCTGGCGCTCGACCGCCCGAACTCGATCTTCCAGATCGTGCGGCAGCGGCCCGAGTTCCTGCCGGTGATCTGGACCTTCTATCCGATCCTCTCGGCCCTGCCGCAGGAACTGATCTTTCGCCCGCTGTTCTTTCACCGCTACGCCGCACTGCTGCCGGCGGGGCAGGGGGCGATCGCGCTGAACGCGGCGGTGTTTTCCTTTGCCCACCTGATGTATTGGTCCTGGGTGATGGCGGTGCTGACCTTCGTCGGCGGCTGGGTCTTTGCCCGCGCCTATCTGGAGCGCGGCTTTCCCTCGGCCTGGGTGCTGCATGCGGTGGCGGGGAACGTCCTCTTCGCTGTCGGCATGGGCGCCTATTTCTACACCGGCAACGTGGTGAGGCCGTTCTGATTGCTTGACTTCGCCGGCGCGGCGCGGTTCATGCGGGGCCGATACGCAAGGGGAAAAACGATGAGCGCCTATCGCAGCCATACCTGCGGCGAGCTGACCGCCGCTGCCGCCGGGTCCGAAGTCCGTCTGTCCGGCTGGGTCCACCGGGTCCGCGACCATGGCGGGGTGCTGTTCATCGACCTGCGCGACCATTACGGGATCACACAGGTGATCGCCGACAGCGACTCGCCCGCCTTCCCGGCGCTGGAAAAGCTGCGGGCCGAGACGGTGATCCGCATCGACGGCCGCGTCAAGCTGCGCGACCCGAGCCTGGTCAACCCCAAGCTGCCCACCGGCGAGATCGAGGTCTATGCCACCGCCATGGAGGTGCTGGGCGCCTCGGACGACCTGCCGCTGCCGGTTTTCGGCGATCAGGACTATCCCGAGGAGACGCGGCTGACCTATCGCTTCCTCGACCTGCGCCGCGAAAGCCTGCACAACAACATCATGCTGCGCTCGCGCGTGGTGAAATGGCTGCGCGACGCGATGTGGGATCAGGGCTTCACCGAGTTCCAGACCCCGATCATCACCGCCTCCTCGCCCGAAGGGGCGCGCGACTTCCTAGTGCCCTCGCGCCTGCATCCGGGCAAGTTCTACGCCCTGCCGCAGGCGCCGCAGCAGTTCAAGCAGCTGATCATGGTTGCGGGCTTTGACAAGTATTTCCAGATCGCGCCCTGCTTCCGCGACGAGGATCCGCGCGCCGACCGCTCGCCCACCGATTTCTACCAGCTCGACATGGAGATGTCCTTCGTCGAGCAGGAAGACGTGTTCCGCGCCATCCAGCCGGTGATCCAGGGCCTGTTCGAGACCTTCGGCGGCGGCCGCCGCGTCGATGCGACCTGGCCGCGCATCCCCTATGCCGAGGCGATGCTGAAATACGGCTCGGACAAGCCCGACCTGCGCAACCCCATCGAGATGCAGGTGGTTTCGGATCATTTCCGCGGCTCGGGCTTCGCGATCTTCGCGAAGCTGCTGGAACAGGAGGGCACCGAGGTCCGCGCCATTCCCGCGCCCACCGGCGGCTCGCGCAAGTTCGCCGACCGCATGAACGCCTTTGCGCAGAGCCAGGGCCTGCCCGGCATGGGCTATATCTTCTGGCGCAAGGCCGAGGACGGCACGACCGAGGCCGCCGGCCCCATCGCCAAGGCGCTGGGTGCCGAGAAGACCGAGGCGATCCGCATCCAACTGGGCCTGGGCGAGGGCGATGCGGCCTTCTTCCTGGGCGGCAAGCCCGAGACCTTCGAGGCCGTCGCCGGCCGCGCCCGCAACGAGATCGGCCGCGAGCTGGGCCTGATCGACGAGAACCAGTTCAAGTTCGCCTGGATCGTCGATTTCCCGATGTATGAAAAGGGCGAGGACGGGCGCATCGACTTCAGCCACAACCCGTTCTCGATGCCGCAGGGCGGGCTGGATGCGCTGGAGGGCGACCCGCTGGCGGTCAAGGGCTATCAATACGACCTGGCCTGCAACGGCTATGAACTGGTCTCGGGCGCGATCCGCAACCACCGGCCGGAAATCATGTTCCGGGCCTTCGAACTGGCCGGCTATGGCCGCGACGAGGTGGAAAAGCGGTTCGGCGGCATGGTCAAGGCCTTTCGCTATGGCGCGCCGCCGCATGGCGGCTGCGCGGCGGGGATCGACCGCATCGTCATGCTGCTGGCCGACGAGGTGAACATCCGCGAGGTCATCATGTTCCCGATGAACCAGCGCGCCGAAGACCTGATGATGGGCGCCCCCAGCGAGCCGACGAACGAGCAGCTGCGCGAATTGCGCCTGCGGGTGCTGCCGCGCGAGTAAGCGTGGCGGCGCTGCGTCGGCAGTCTGTTGCCGCATCGCCGCATGCTGAAGAAAGCGTGAACTGACCTTGGGCCGAGGCCGTGCCATAACCCTGTGCATGGGGGCGATTTCCCCTGCAAGGATGATTGCATGAGCTTTGGATTTCCCGAACTGGCGGCGATCCGGCTGGGCTTTGGTCTGTCGCCGCTGATGCCGCCGCCCGCCGATGTCGAGGCGGTTCTGGCCGGTCCCGCAAGCGCCGGTCCTGGCCCCGAGGCGATGACCACCGAAAAGGCCAGCGCCTTCGCGACGCGGTTTCGCGAACTCCGCCTGGCCCGGCGCGAGGAGCGGCCCGAGCCGCCCGAGGGGCAGGAGGCCGAGCGCCGGCTCGGCGAACTGCCGGTCGAGGGCCTGCGCCTCCGGGTGATCCGCGCCCTGGACGACCCGATCGGCTTCGGCGAAAGGCTGGTGCAGTTCTGGGCCGACCATTTCACCGTCCGCGCGACCGACAAGATGAACAATGCCCTGGCGCTGGCCTTCGTGGACGAGGCGATCCGCCCGCATGTGAACGGCCGGTTCGAGGACATGTTCCTTGCCGCCGACACCCATCCGATGATGCTGGTCTATCTGGACCAGATCTCCAGCCGCGGACCGGGCTCGCCCGTCGCCCGGCGCCGCCCGGATCGCCATTTCGGGCTGAACGAGAACCTGGCCCGCGAGGCGCTGGAGCTGCATTCGCTGGGCGTGGGCGCCGGCTACGACCAAAAGGACGTGCGCGAACTGGCCAAGCTGCTGACCGGGCTCAGCTTCTCGCATCAGGCGGGCTTCGCCTTTCGCCCGCTCTGGGCCGAGCCGGGCGCCGAGACGGTGTTGGGCCGGGCCTATGGCGGCGGCCGGCGCGACGGGCTCGACGCCATCCGCGACGCCTTTCGCGACATCGCCCGCCGGCCCGAGACCGCGCGGCACCTGTCGCGCAAGCTGGCGGTGCATTTCGTCTCGGACGACCCGTCCGAGGATCTGGTCGAGGCCATGGCGGCCACCTGGCGCGACACGGGCGGCGACCTGCCGCAGGTCTATCGCGTGCTGGCCAGCCATCCCGACCTGGCGTCCGGCCTGCGGCAGAAGGTGCGCCAGCCCTTCGATTTCTGCGTGGCCGGGCTCAGGGCGCTGGGCATCCGCGGCGAAGGGATCGCCCGGCTGGAACTGTCCGCGTTCCGCCGCATCGCCTGGGGCCCGCTCGAGGCCATGGGCCAGCCCTGGGGCCGGCCCAAGGGCCCCGACGGCTGGCCCGAGGCGGCCGATGCCTGGATCGCGGCGCAGACCCTGGCCGCGCGGATCAACTGGTCGCTGCGCATTCCCCGCCTGCTGCTGGACGAATTGCCCGACCCGCGCGAGATGCTGGTCTCGGCCTTCGGCGGCACGCAATCGGCGGAACTGGCCTGGGCCGTACCCAAGGCGGAATCGGCGGCCGAGGGCGTGGCGCTGATCCTCGCCTCGGGCGATTTCAACCGGCGATAGGAGGATGGTCAGATGCTGACACTGGACCGGCGCCTGTTTCTGAAGGGGGCGGCGCTGATCGGCTGCTCGGCCGCGGCGCATCCGCTGATGAGTTCGATGACCTTCGCGGCGCTGCCGGGCGAGAACCGGCTGGTCGTCATCATCCTGCGCGGCGCCATGGACGGGCTGGACGCGATCCAGCCCTATGGCGACCCGATGCTGCGCAAGCTGCGCCGCAGCCTGTCGGTCGGGCCGGAAAACGGTGCGCTGGACCTCGATGGCTTCTATGCGCTGCATCCGCGGCTGGAGCCGCTCTTGCCGCTGTGGCAAAAGGGCGAGCTGGCCTTCGCCCATGCCGTCTCGACCCCCTATCGCGACAAGCGCAGCCATTTCGACGGCCAGGATCTGCTGGAGGCGGGCACCGGCAACGACCTGCCGGTGGACCGGCGGGTGGGTGGCTGGCTGAACCGACTGCTGCAGGCGATGCCGGACGCCACGGCCGAGACCGCCTATTCCGTCGGCGTCGAGCAGATGAAGATCCTGACCGGCAAGGCCGCGCATCTCAGCTGGGCGCCGCGGGCCTGGCTGAAGCTGTCGCCGCAGGCGCAGATGCTGCTGGAGCATGTCTATCACGACGACCCGCTGTTTCGCGACGCGGCGCAGGATGCGACGCAGATCAGCGCCGAGACCTCGGACCTGGGCAAGATGCCGGGGCCGACCGCCGATGCGCAGGCGCTGGCCGCCTTTGCCGCCAGCCGGCTGAATGCCGCAAGCCGCATCGCCGCCTTTTCGCTAGCCGGCTGGGACAGCCATGCCAACCAGGCCGCCGTGCTGGGCCGGGGGTTGGACCGGCTGGCGGCGGCGATCCTGAAGCTGCGCGAAGGCCTGGGGCCGAACTGGGATCGCACCACGGTTCTGGCCATGACCGAGTTCGGCCGCACCGTGCGCGAGAACGGCTCGGGCGGGACAGATCACGGCACCGGCGGCGCGCTGTTGATGGCAGGCGGCGCGATTCGGGGCGGGCGCGCCTTCGGCGACTGGCCGGGCCTGGGCGAGGGCCAGCTTTATGCCGGCCGCGACCTGATGCCCACGCGCGACATCCGCGCCTATGCCGCCTGGGCCATGCATGGGCTGTTCGGGATCGCGCGCGACAGGCTGGAGCGCGAGATCTTTCCCGGCCTTGACCTTGGCGGCGATCCGCGGATGCTGGCCTGAGCCTTCGCCGGAGCTCTGCCCATGTCCCAGGATCACCTCGACCGCGCGCCCGCGCCTTCGGCCCAGGGCGGCGGCTTGCGGCCGACCGGCCCGCTGGTCGCGGGCTTCGTTCCGCCGTCCCCGCCCGGTCCTGAGCGGATCGAGGGCCGCCATGTGCTGCTGGAGCGCCTGGACCCCGACCGCCATGCCGAGGATCTGTTCGCGGCCAACCAGGGGCAGGATTGGGTCTGGGACTACCTGGGCTATGGCCCCTTCGCCGATCTGCCGGCCTATCGCGCCTGGCAGGCCGGGATGGCGGCCAAGGCGGACCCGTATTTCTATGCCCTGCGCGACCGCGCGACCGGCAAGGTCGGCGGGCTTGCCTCGTTCCTGCGCATCGACCCGGCCAATGGGGTGATCGAGATCGGCCATATCGAGATCGCGCCGCCGATGCAGCGCAGCCCGGCCGCGACCGAGGCCATCTCGCTGATGATCGGCTGGGCCTTCGATGCGGGCTATCGCCGGGTCGAATGGAAATGCGACGCGCTGAACGCCCCGTCCCGCCGGGCGGCACTGCGCTATGGCTTCGCCTTCGAGGGCGTTTTCCGCCAGCACATGATCTACAAGGGCCGCAACCGCGACACGGCCTGGTATGCGATCATCGACCGCGACTGGCCTGCCCTGGCGCGTGCGCACCAGGCATGGCTCGCGCCCGGCAATTTCGATGCCGAGGGGCGCCAGCGGCAAAGCCTGTCGGCGCTGACCGCGGGCTAGGGCTTATGCGTTCCGCGCGCTTGCCAGCCGGTCCTGCACCAGCCCGCTGATCCGCGCCAGGCCGGTGGCGAGCGCCCGGCCCTGTGCATGGTCGCGCGCCAGCGTGGCCGCCGCATCCTCCAGCATCCGGTCATGGGCCGAGCGCGCAACCCCGGCCAGGAAGCGCGCGATATAGTCGATGGCCGCGGTGTCCTCGGCCTCTGCCAGCACGTCGGCGACATGCGCCAGATCGTCGCGCAGCGCCTCGGGATCGGCGGGGATCGTCTCGTCGGGCAGGATGCGCAGTCCTTGCGGCCGCGCATCGGGCGGCAGGGCGGCCAGGATCGCCTCCTGGAACAGCGCCAGGCTTTCGACGGGTTTCGCCAGGAAACCGTCCGCGCCGGCCGCGATCGCCGCCTCGCGCCTGGCCGGGTCGCCCGAGATGCCCAGGATTACCGGCACCCGCGGCATGGCGCGGGCGATGGTGGCGATCATGTCGGCACCGTCGCCGTCGGGCAGGCCCATGTCCACGATCACCGCCCCCGGCCGGTAGGTCTTTAGATGCCGCAGGGCCGAGCGGATGCTGTCGGCCCGCCGGATGCGCGCGCCCGAGCGCAGGCACAGCAGCCGCACCGCCTCCGAGGCGACGCGCGAATCCTCGACCACCAGCACCGTCAGCCCGGTCAGCGGCCGGTTCGGTAGGGTGGCCCGCCAGGTGGGAAAGTCTTCCGCACCGATGTTTTCCTGTTCCATCTCGTAAAATCCTAACTGGGAATCACATTCTGTCCCAAGGATTGCGCGTTTTCCCTAAGAAGCGGTTAACGGCGGCTTCTTTTCCTTTCCCCCGCGGGGCTCTGGCCTTAGAAGGGCGCAAATGACGGAGGAAGTGATGATCGGACGCCTGAACCATGTCGCCATCGCCGTGCCCGACCTGAAGGCGGCGGCAGCGCAATATGAAAACAGCCTTGGCGCCAGGGTGGGCGCGCCGCAGGACGAGCCCGATCACGGCGTCACCGTCGTCTTCATCGAATTGCCGAACACCAAGATCGAATTGCTCTATCCGCTGGGCGACGAAAGCCCGATCAAGGGCTTCCTGGAAAAGAACCCCTCGGGCGGCATCCATCACATGTGCTTCGAGGTCGACGACATCCTGGCCGCCCGCGACAAGCTGAAGGCCGAGGGCGCGCGCGTGCTGGGCAATGGCGAGCCGAAGATCGGCGCGCATGGCAAGCCGGTGCTGTTCTTGCATCCCAAGGATTTCAACGGCTGCCTGATCGAGCTGGAGCAGGTCTGATGAGCCTGACCGGGGGCATCGTCCTTTACGCCGTGCTGTGGTTTCTGGTGCTGTTCGTGCTGCTGCCGATCGGCCAGCAAAGCCAGGCCGATGTCGGGCAGGTGACGCCCGGCACCCCGGCCGGCGCCCCGCATGAGCCCAAGCTGAAGAAGAAGGCGCTGTGGGCGACGCTGATCGCCGCCCTGGTCTGGGGCGTGATCGCCTATGTTATCATCGCCGGGGTCATCACCCGCGCCGACCTCGAGGCCTGGACGCGCTGAGATGGTAGAGGTGGGTGAAGCCCGCCGCCGCTAGCACCGGGACGACCACGTTCAGGACCGGCACCGTCAGCAGGGCCGCGATCAGCACCCCCAGCGCCGTGGCCTGCACCGCCAGGCCGCGGCGCAGCGCGGTCGCCTGCGGCTCGTGCAGGTGGCGCCGCGCCGCCATCTGGAAGAACTCGCGCCCCAGCAGCCAGCCGTTGCCGCCATAGAACAGCAGCGAGGCCAGCGGGCCCAGGAAGGGCGCCAGCGCCAGCGTGACCAGCGTGACCAGGATCACCGCGCCCATGACCGCCAGCGATTCCCAAAGCCCGTCCCAGAAATCGATGGGCAGGCCCTTGTTGCCGGGATAATGCGTCTCTTCGACCGCTTCCGAAACCCGCTCGGCGAACAGGCCCGAAAAGCCCGCGGCGACCGGGATCATCAGGAAGATGCTCATCAGCGGGAACAGCAGCAGCGAGCCCCAGGACAGCGCCGGCGCCAGCGGCACCGGGCCGATCCAGGGCAGGGCCAGGGTCTCGGGCGCAAAGGCGCGGATCGCCCAGAACGCCCCGACCTGCAGCGCCACCAGCAGGGCCAGCGTCAGCGCCACGCCAAGCGCGACCACGCCGAAGATGCGCGGCCGCAGCAGGTCGCCCCAGGCCAGAATCAGCGCCCGCAGCACCATCACAGGAAGGTCGTCTTGGCCGCGACATCCGGGCGCGGCCGCTCGGGCGGGGTCGGGCCGCGCCGGCCGATATGGATCAGCCCGACGATGCGCTCGCCCGCGCCCAGGCCCAGATGGGCGCGGGCGAAATCCGGCTCGGCCGCCGGGCCGGTCAGCCAAGCCGCGCCATAGCCCGCCGCCAGCGCCGCGTTCACCAGCTCCAGGCAGACCGCGCCCGCGGACAGGAACTGCTCCCATTCCGGCACCTTGGGGCTTTCGACCGGGGTCGAGACCACCGCCACGATCAGCGGCGAGCCAAAGGCGGAGCGCGCCTTTTCCGCCGCCGCCTCGTCCCCGCCCTTGGTCAGCACATGCTGGGCCAAGACGGGCGCCAGCCGGTCCAGCGTCGCGCGCTCCAGCACCGTGAAGCGCCAGGGTTCCAGCTTGCCGTGGTCGGGCACGCGGGCGGCCAGTTCCAGCAGTTCCATCAACGCCTCGCGCGAGGGGGGCGGGCCGGTCAGCAGTTTCGGCGGGTGCGAGCGTCGGCGTGCCAGGAAGGCCAGGGTGGCGGGATCGGCATATTCCATTCGGTCCTCGTCGGGTTCGCGCATGTCCTGCCCTTCAGATAGCCGCGCCGGCCCGCCGGCACCAGCCGGCATTGCCTTTTTCGCCGCGCCCGGCTTGAAAGGGGCATGACCGACCTGAGCCATCTTGCCCGGCCCGGCGCCGAAATCGCCGTCCGCGTCACTCCGCGCGCCTCGCGCAATGCGGTGATCCTGGACGGCGAGGCGATCCGCGTCACCGTCACCGTGGTCCCCGAGGACGGCAAGGCCAATGCCGCGGTGGTCAAGCTGCTGGCCAAGGCGCTGGGGGTGGCCAAGTCGCGGCTGGTGCTGGTCCGCGGCGCCACGGCGCGCGACAAGCTGTTCCGCATCGACTAGCCGGCCCGACTGGCTGGACCGACGAGCTAGCCGCGTTGCAGCCGATAGTTGCCCTCGGGCAGGTTCAGCGCGGCGCGCAGCTCTTCCAGCTGCTCGATGGTCAGGACGATCTGCGCCAGCTCGCCGGTATCGGGGTCGAATTGCTCGACCACGACGCGGTCGTCGAAGCTGTGGATGACCACATCCTCGTTCAGCGGGCGCGAACCGATCTCGCCCTGCGGCAATTCGTCGATCAGGGTGATGACGGTCGCGTCGAAATCATGCTCGATGGTGAACATCGGGGATCCTTCCCGTTCGGCTTTCCCCGACAATCGCGTGATATTGCGGCCGGGGCAAGTCCGGGGCTTGGCGCGGGGCGGCCGCCACGGCTAAAGTGGCGCAAACACCGGGCAGGCGAGGGCGGCAGATGATCAGGACATGGCAGGCGGTGGCGGCGGTCGTGCTGGTGCTTGCGGGCTGTGTCGCCGCGCCCGTGCCGCAGCCGGGCGGGCCCGATGTCGTCATCACTCCCGCCCCGGACACGCCGGCCAATGCCTCGGCCTCGGCGCGCACCTTCGTCTCGGTCGTCAGCCGCATGGAGCCGGCGGTTGAGCGCGAATGCCTGCAGCGGCGCACCCAGCCGATCAACTGCGATTTCCAGTTCGTCGTCGATGACCGCGCGGGGCTCGAGCCGAATGCCTTCCAGACCGTCGATCCCAGCGGCCGGCCGATCATCGGCTTCACCCTGTCGCTGATCGGCGAGGCGCGCAATGCCGACGAGCTGGCCTTCGTCATCGGGCACGAGGCGAGCCATCACATCCTGGGCCATATCAGCCGCAAGACCGGCGCCGCGACCGTGGGCGCGGTGATCCTGGGCGGGCTGGCCAGCGCCTATGGCGGCGATCCCGAGACGATTCGCACCGCGCAGGATTTCGGCGCCCAGTTCGGCGCCCGCTACTACTCGAAGGATTGGGAGCTTGAGGCCGATTACCTGGGCGCGATCATCACGCTGAATGCCGGTTTCGATCCCGAGCACGGCGCGCTGTTTTTCGCCCGCATCCCCGATCCGGGTGATAAAATTCTGGGCACCCACCCGTCGCGCAGCGCGCGGATGGGGCAGGTCGCGCGGGCGGTGGCCGATTACCGGGCGGGCCGGGTGCGCTAGCGTGGCCGCCGCGGCATTGCCGCAAGGGCTACGATCCGAACGGAACGGTTTGTTTTTGCGAAGGAAAGTTGCGATCCTGGCAATCTGCGGACGTAAAAGATCAATTTGCTTGCCGATTCTGCCCCGAACTGAACTGTTCCGCCAAAAATTGCTTTCATAGGCGAGAAATTGCCGATAGTTTCCCGCTTGGGTTGGGTCACGTCCTCGTTTGCCGGGCGGCTTTGTGTTTAGGAGCTTTCATGATCGGGGTTATTTTATGGAGCAGTCCGGCCAAGGAAAAGGCCGTGATCTGGTGCGAGGATCATGGCGCCCTGGCCTATTTGCAGGGCAGGGAGAACCTGTTCGTCCCGACGGAATGGCCCGAGGCCGGCGATCTGGTCGAGCTTGAGTTCGAAATGCAGGCCGACCTGCGCCATGCCCGCCTTGTCAGCATCGTCGGGGGCGACAAGCGGTCGGAACTGCCCGGCCTGCTGCGGGACATGGGCGAAAGGAACAGGGACGGAAAGGCCGCACCGGCCCGTCCTGTGTTGCGGGTGATCTCGAACGCCGAAGGCGAGGCGCAAGAGCGGCCACTGAAACTGGTGGCCGCCCGCTGATTCGTTCAGGCGCCGCGCGCCAGCGCGGCGACGCCGGTCCGGGCCTGGTCCGACAGGCCCAGCGGCCGCATCAGCTCGGCGAAGGCGTCCAGCTTTTCGGGCGTGCCGGTGATCTCGAAGACAAAGCTTTCCAGGGTCGAATCGACCACGCTGGCGCGGAAGATCTCGGCGATCCGCAGCGCCTCGACCCGCTTGTCGCCCTTGCTCGTGACCTTGAACAGGCCCAGTTCGCGCTCGACGCAGGGGCCCTCGACGGTCAGGTCGTGGACATCATGCACCGGCACGATGCGGCCAAGCTGCGCCTTGATCTGCTCGATCACCGCGGGCGTGCCGCGGGTGACGATGGTGATGCGCGAACGGTGGCCCAGGTGGTCCACCTCGGCCACGGTCAGGCTGTCGATATTGTAGCCGCGCCCGGAAAACAGGCCGATGACCCGCGCCAGCACGCCCGGCTCGTTCTCGACCAGCACGGCAAGCGTGTGGCTTTCGATGATCTGGGCGTTCGGGTCGCGCAGGTCATAGGCCGAATGGCTGGATGCGCCTTTCTGGATGTTCAGTGCCGCCATGTTCTTCTCCTAACCTCAGACCAGGGCCGCGCCGGCGCCGGTGATGGCGCCTTCGGTCGATGCCTCGCCCAAGAGCATCTCGTTATGCGGCTTGCCCGAGGGGATCATCGGGAAGCAGTTCTCGTGCTTTTCGACCAGCACGTCCAGGATGAACGGGCCGTCATGGTCGATCATCTCCTGGATGGCCGCGTCCAGGTCGGCCGGATCCGAGACCGTGCGCCCGCCGCAGCCAAAGGCCTCGGCCAGCTTGACGAAATCGGGCAGGCTTTCCGACCAGCTCTGGCTGTAGCGTTCGCCATGCAGCAACTGCTGCCATTGCCGGACCATGCCCAGGCGCTCGTTGTTCAGGATGAACTGCTTGACCGGGGCGCGGAACTGCACCGCCGTTGCCATTTCCTGCATGTTCATCAGCCAGGACGCCTCGCCGGCGACGTTGATCACCAGCGCCTCGGGATGCGCGACCTGCACCCCGATCGAGGCGGGCAGGCCATAGCCCATGGTGCCCAGCCCGCCCGAGGTCATCCAGTGGTTCGGATCCTCGAAATGCAGGAACTGCGCCGCCCACATCTGATGCTGGCCGACCTCGGTGGTGAAATAGGGCTTGCGCGCAGCGGTCAGCGCCTGCAGGCGCTGCAAGGCGTGCTGCGGCTTGATGACCTTGTCCGAGTTGCGATAGGCAAGGCAGTTGCGCGCCTTCCATTGCTCGATCTGCGCCCACCATGCCCGCAGCGGCTCGGCATTGGTCTTGCGGCCGCGGGCCTTCCAGACCTTCAGCATGTCTTCCAGCACATGGCCGACATCGCCGACGATGGGCAGGTCGACATGGATCACCTTGTTGATCGAGCTGGGGTCGATGTCGATCTGCGCCTTGACCGAGCCGGGGCTGAAATCCGCGACCCGCCCGGTGATGCGGTCGTCGAAGCGCGCGCCGACCGCGATCATCAGGTCGCAATCGTGCATGGCCATGTTGGCCTCGTAAAGCCCGTGCATGCCCAGCATGCCGATCCAGCCCTTGCCCGAAGCCGGATAGGCCCCCAGCCCCATCAGCGTCGAGGTGACGGGAAAGCCCGTCGCATCCGCCAGTTCGCGCAGCAGCTGGCTGGCGCCGGGGCCGGAATTGATGACGCCGCCGCCGGTATAGAAAATCGGCCGCTCGGCCGTCTCCATCAGCTCGACCAGCCGGGTGATGGTGGCCAGGTCGCCCTTTTTCGCCGGCTGGTAGCTGGGCGTCTCGATCTGCTTGGGGCCGACATATTCGCCGGTGGCGAATTGCACGTCCTTTGGGATGTCGATCAGCACCGGCCCCGGCCGGCCCGAGGTGGCAATGTGGAAGGCCTTGTGGATCGTCGCCGCCAGCTCGTCCGTTTCCTTCACCAGCCAGTTGTGCTTGGTGCAGGGTCGGGTGATGCCGATTGTGTCGGCCTCCTGAAAGCCGTCGGTGCCGATCAGGAAGGTCGGAACTTGGCCGGTCAGCACGACGATGGGGATCGAATCCATCAGCGCGTCGGTCAGCCCGGTGACGGCATTGGTCGCGCCGGGACCGGACGTGACCAGCACCACCCCCGGCTTGCCGGTCGAGCGGGCATAGCCCTCGGCCATGTGGACGGCGCCCTGTTCGTGGCGCACCAGGATGTGCTTGATGTCGTTCTGCTGGAAGATCTCGTCATAGATGGGAAGTACCGCCCCGCCCGGATAGCCGAATACCGTATCGACGCCCTGATCGCGCAGAGCCTCGATAACCATCCTTGCACCCGTCATCTGTCGGGACATGCCCATTCTCCATCTCTGAACAAAAACGCGGCGGGGATGCCGCCCCGCTGCGACGCGGAAAACTATGGGTCTGGCGCGGTGCGGTCAATGGCGATTGTCCAAGAAAATGACCCGCTGCCGCAAAATCTTGAAATATTCTTACCGAAGCCGCGCTTTTTCGGTAATCATTTCCGGCTCGCGGGCAGGTTGATGCGCGCCACCTGCTCGACGATGGGGTCGATGGACAGCGGGTGAATGTCGGAGGTGTGCTGCGCCGGGTCGCCGATCGGCTGCCAGACGCCGCCCTTGTAGATCTCCAGCGCCGAGAACTTGGCCTTGTAATCCATCTTGCGGCTGCCCGGCACCCAATAGCCCAGATAGACGAAAGGCAGGCCGGCGCTGCGCGCCAGCTCGATATGGTCCAGGATGATGTGGGTGCCCAGGCTCATGCCCTCCAGCGCCGGGTCGTAGAAGCTGTAGACCAGGCTCAGCCCGTCATCCAGCACATCGGTCAGGCAGACCGCGACCAGCCGGTCGCTGCCGGGCGGGGGCGGAGTTTCGCTGCTGTCGCACTGGTGCGTGCGATATTCGATGACGCGGGTGCGCACCGGCGTCTCCTCGATCATCGCGGCGAATTCGAAGATGTCCATGTCGGCCATGCCGCCATCGGCGTGGCGTTCGTCCAGATAGGCGCGAAACAGCTCATATTGCTCCTCGGTCGCCCAGGCGCTGGTGGCGAGGCGGCGCAGATGCGCGTTCCTGCGCAAAACCCGGCGCTGCGTGCGCGAGGGATGGAACTCGGACACCCGGATGCGCGCCGACATGCAGGCGACGCAGCTTTCGCAACTGGGCCGGTAAAGCACGTTCTGCGAGCGGCGGAAGCCCTGGCGCGACAGGGCGTTGTTCAGCTCATTGGCCGAATCGCCGGTCAGCGCGGTGAACAGCTTGCGCTCGGCCCGGCCATGCAGATAGGGGCAGGGCTGCGGCGCCGTCACATAGAATTGCGGCGCATGAGGCAGGCTGTGCCGCATCAGCCGCGCCCCCGGCGTCTGGGGCGCGCCGCGCCTGGCGGCGCATGCTGCGGTCGGGTCATTCTCATCTCGGCGCGCATTGGCGGCGGTCGGGGCTGCGTTGTCGATTGCTCTCAGGCCGAGCCTAGCAACAGTTGCACCTCGCGCCAAGCAGGGAAAGCCGCAAGCATTGAACCTCTCGGTCCATTCGCGCGGCATTGACGCGGCCTTGGCTGCGGCTAGGCTGCGGCCATGGATTTCGTCGCCCGCATCACCCGCCTGCCCATCCCTGCCGACCCTGCCCGCGGCCTCTCTGCGCTGCAAGCGACCGGGATCGCCGATCCCCGCCTGGGCGAGCTGATCCGGGGCGCCGCCGGGTGCAGCCCCTATCTGGCCGGGCTGATCGAGCGCGAGGCCGACTGGCTGACCGGCGCGCTGGCGCATGAGGATGTCGTCACCCGCGAAACCGCGGGGTTCGAGACGCTTTCCGCCGATGCGCTGGGCCCGGCGCTGCGCCGCGCCAAGCGGCGGGTGGCGCTGTGGACGGCGCTGGCCGACCTGGGCGGGGTCTGGCGGCTGGAACAGGTGACCGGGGCGCTGACCGACCTGGCCGACCGGGCCACCGACCTGGCCCTGCGCGCCCATGTCGCAGCCGAGCAGGCGCGCGGCAAGCTGCCCCCGACCGGGGCCGAGGCCGGCGGCATCGTCGCGCTGGCCATGGGCAAGATGGGCGCGGGAGAGCTGAACTATTCCTCGGATATCGACCTGATCGTGCTTTACGACGACGGCGCCTATGCGCCGGACGACCAATATGAAGCCCGCGCCGCCCTGATCCGCGCCACCCGCAAGGCGGCGGCGACGATCTCGGATAATACCGACCAGGGCTATGTCTTCCGCACCGACCTGCGGCTGCGGCCGGATGCGGCGGTGACGCCGGTCTGCATCTCGATCTCGGCGGCGCTGGCCTATTACGAGGCCGAGGGCCGCACCTGGGAACGCAGCGCCTATATCAAGGCGCGGCCCTGCGGCGGCGATCTGGCGGCGGGCGCGCGCTTCCTGCGCGAGCTGCGCCCCTTCGTCTGGCGGCGGCACCTGGACTTCGCCGCCATCCAGGACGCCCACGACATGCGGCTGCGCATCCGCGACCACAAGGGGCTGCACGGCCGCATCGAGGTGCCGGGCCACAACATGAAGCTGGGCCAGGGCGGCATCCGCGAGATCGAGTTCTTCACGCAGACCCGCCAGCTGATCGCCGGTGGCCGCGACCCCGACCTGCGCGCGCGCGGCACGGTCGAGGGGCTGGCGCGGCTGGCCGAAAAGGGCTGGGTGCCGCCCGAGGTCGCCGATGAACTGACCGCGCATTACCGCGAGCATCGCGAGATCGAGCACCGCATCCAGATGGTGAACGACGCCCAGACCCATTCGCTGCCCGCCTCGGCCGAGGGGCTGGACACCATTGCCCGCATGATGGGCGAGGCCGACACCGCCGCCTGGTCGGCGCGCCTGGCCGGACGGCTGGCGCGGGTCGAGGCGCTGACCGGCGATTTCTTCGCCCCCGGCGAGCAGCGGGCGCGCCCGAAGCTCTCGGCCGAGGCCGAGGCGATGGTGGAACGCTGGCGCAGCTATCCCGCGCTGCGCTCGGCCCGCGGCCGCGAGGTCTTTGCCCGGATCGAGCCGGACCTGCTGACCCGCCTGACCGCCGCCGCCCATGCCGAGGAGGCGCTGGCGCGCTTCGACGCCTTCCTGGCCGGGCTGCCGGCGGGGGTGCAGCTCTTCTCGCTTTTCGAGGCCAATCCGCAGCTGATCGAGTTGATCGCCGACATCTGCGGCACGGCGCCGGGGCTGGCGGCCTATCTGGCGCGCCACCCCGAGGTGCTGGACGGGGTGCTGGCCGGCAGCTTCTTTTCCGCCTGGCCCGGCGCGTCCGCCCTGCGCCGCCAGCTCGACCAGGTGCTGGATGCGGCGCTGGCCGCGCCGGACGGCGGCTATGAACAGGCGCTGGACGCGGCGCGGCGCTGGGCGCATGAGGGGCAGTTCCGCATCGGCGTGCATCACCTGCGCAGCCTGATCGGCGCCGAGGAGGCGGGCGGGCAATATGCCGATGTCGCCGATGCCGCCGTGGCCGCGCTGTTTCCGGTCGTCGCGGCCGAGCTTGCCCGTCGCCACGGGCCGCTGCCGGGCCGGGGGGCGGTGGTGCTGGGCATGGGCTCGCTGGGCGCGCGGCAGCTGAACGCCGCGTCGGACCTGGACCTGATCGTGATCTACGACGCCGCCGGACAGGACAGTTCGGACGGGCCGAAGCCGCTGGCGACGCGGGCCTATTACGCGCGGCTGACCCAGGCGATGATCACCGCGATCTCGGCGCCGACCTCGGCCGGGCGGCTTTACGAGGTGGACATGCGGCTGCGCCCCTCGGGGCGGCAGGGGCCGGTGGCGACCTCGGTGCAAAGCTTCCGCGACTACCAGATGACCGAAGCCTGGACCTGGGAGCATCTGGCCCTGACCCGCGCCCGGGTGATCGGCGTCTGCGGCGCCGATGCCGCCGCGCTGGCCGAGGAGGTCGAGGCGCTGCGCGTCGAGGTGCTGCAAAGCCGCGGCACCGACCCGCGGGTGATGCCGGACCTGTCCGGGATGCGGGCCCGCATCTTTGCCGCCAAGGCCCCGGACGGCGCCTGGGAGGCCAAGATCGGCCGCGGCCGGTTGCAGGACATCGAGCTGCTGGCGCAATGTTTCGCGCTGCGGGCCGGTTCGGCGGCGCGGGCGGTGCAGGCGCAGTTGCGCACCGGTCCGCGGACCGGGCTGATCGGCGGCGCGGAGGGCGAGACGCTGGCCTCGGCCCGGCGTTTCCTGTGGAGCCTGCAATGTGCCGGCCGGCTGCTGACGGAAAAGCCCTTGGACATGGACAACCTGGGCAAGGGCGGTCAGGCCTTCCTGTTGCGCGAGACCGGCACGGCCTCGCTGGAGGAACTGGCCGCGCGGCTGGCCGCGACGGTCGAGACCGCGGGCGCGATCATCGACGGCGTCCTGGCCGGGGTCGAGGCGCAGGCCGGATAGGTGCCGGGGGGATCCGGCGTCGCCGGTTCGCGACCGGTCGAGCCAGGCAGGAAGCCCGCGGTGGGTCAAGCGCCCGCCTTAGTCGCCCATGCCCGCGGGGCGCTGCGACAGGCATTGCGCCATGCGCTGCGAGCGGGAACCGGGCGGCAGAAGCATCTGGCCCCGGCCGGTTCTGTCTGGTGCCAAGAAGCCGTTGCAGGCTCCGCCACCCGCGCTGCAGCCGATGCCGAGCCCGGCTTGGCCGCTCCTGCCTGCCGGGTCTGTGACGGGCTTTGCTTCGCATGCTGCAAGTGAAAACAAGGCGGCAGCAGACGCGCCCGGTCCGGCGGCGCCTGCTCGCATCCGGAAGCCGCGGCGGGGAGGCGCCCGCCCGTGGTTCAGTCTGCACCGAGCGCCCGGCTTGGCCGCTCCTGTCCGCAGGCGGTCGCGACGGGCATCGCTTGGCGCGCGGCAAGCGAAAACCGGGTAGGAAACGCACCCGGCTTGGCTGAACTGCGCGACGACCTGGTCCGCCTGATGCAGGACTTGGTCCGCATTCTGACCCTGAATTCGCCGGGCCGCAGGCCCGCGAAGACCTGCAGGCGCGGCTGGCGCCCCCAGGGCTGGGCCTGTACACTGGTTCGCGCCCATCGCGCGCCCGGCGGCAGCCAGAGCTTTCCGCGTCGGAACCTGGTCGCTGGCCACCGGGCGCATGCCCGCCAGGGCTTTGCTCCGCGCCAAGGGGCCCCCGCAACCCGCGGTTCGCGCGGCCGGCGTCGCCAAGCAGCAGCATCGGCTCAGTCGATCTTGCCCAGCAGGGGGACCAGCAACGGGTCCGCTGTGGCGGCGATGGCGCGCGCGGGCTGCCCGGCGGCGGTTTCGCGCAGGGGGATCAGCCGGCCGGCGGGCGGCGGGGCGGGCTCGGGCGGCTCGTCCAGACTGGCCTCGAAGATGCCGTGCTGGGTCTTGTCCCAGTAGAAGGGCTTGACCACAACCTCGTAGATCGCCTTCCAGGCCGCCAGGCAGCCGAGCGGGAAATATAGGTGCAGCGTCGGCACCCAGGGCAGCAGGTGGCGATGCGCCCGCCCGCGCACCGCCCAGAGGCCGATGGCGATGTTGAGCAGTTCCGAAGCCACGAACAGCGCGAACAGCAGGGCGATGGCATGGCCGCCCAGCAGGCCCGACAGCATGTCCCGCATCGGATGCGGCAGGCCCAGGCTGAGCAGCCAGAAGCTCCACAGCACCGGCGCCAGCAGGTATTGCGAGACCGAGGCGAAAAGCTGCACCTGCAAGCCGACGAAGCGCCGCGTTCCCAGGTCGCGCCACAGCGCCGCCGGGTCGCGCATATGCACGCCCCAGGTCATCGCGAAGCCCTTGAGCCAGCGCGAGCGCTGCTTGACCCAGGGGATCAGGCGGCAGTTCGCCTCTTCATGGGTCACGGTGTCCAGCATCTGCGTGCGATAGCCGCGCCGGGTCAGGCGCACGCCCAGGTCGGCGTCCTCGGTCACGTTCCAGGCGTCCCAGGCACCGATCTCCTCCAGCGCCTCGCGGCGAAAGAACAGCGTCGTCCCCCCGAGCGGCACCACCAGGTCCAGCGCCGCCGCCCCGGCCAGCGTGGCGCGGAACCATGATGCGTATTCGATGGTGAAGGCGCGGGCCAGCCAGTTGGTGCGCGGGTTGTAATAGTCCAGCACGCCTTGCAGGCAGGCCACTTCGGGCGGGGCGAAATGAAAGCCGCGCGCGACCTTGTGCAACTGGCCGGGCTCGGGGCGATCCTCGGCGTCCCAGACCCCGATGATCGAGCCGCGGCAGAAGTTCAGCGCATAGTTCAGCGCCCGCGGCTTGGTGCGCACCGGCCCGTCGGGCACCTCGACCACGCGCAGCCAGCGCGGCAGCCGGACGCCACGCAGCGCCTCGCAGGTGACGCGGTCGGTCTCCTCGACCACGATCAGGATGTCCATCAACTCGCGCGGGTAGTCCAGCCGCGACAGCCGGCCGATCAGCTTTTCGGCGATATCGGCCTCGGCGAACAGCGGCACCATGACCGAGATCACCGGCAGCGGCGCCGTCATCTCGGGCTGCGGCCGGGCGCCGCGCGCCGGCTTTTGCAGGCGGTCCTGCCGGTGCCGGCGCAGGATGGCGGCAAAGGAGAACAGCTTCAGCGTGGCCGAGGCGACCAGCGTCAGCACCGCCCAGGCCGTCAGCAGCGCGATCACCGCAGCAGGCGCCAGCACCAGCCCCAGCGCCGCCGCCGCCATCAGGCCCAGGGCGATGCGGCCCAGGCGGCGCTCGTTGCGGGTGCGGCAACTTTCCTGGGCGGGCACGCGGGTTTCGGCCTGGCGGATCAGCGCGGTGCGGCGCAGGGCCAGGATCGCCTCGCGCGCGTCGTTTTCCGAACACAGCAGCATGCGCACCGCGCCGAAGCCCCTGGGCAGGCGGTCCTGCAATGCTTCGAAGCCTTCGGGCCGGGCGGTGGCGATGAAGGTGACACCGCCGACCCGGCGCCAGGGCACCGCGCCCTCGGCCAGGCAAAGCTGGGCGCCCATCGCGTCGACCAGCCGCGGATCGGGCGGCAGCGCCTTGAGGTCCAGCACGCTGGCGCGCCATTGCCGGGACAGGGCGCGCAGCAGCGCCTCTTCCCGCACCCAGCCGTTCGCCAGGAGGATCTCGCCCAGCCGCGCGGATTGGCGCTGGCGCATGACCAGGGCCTTGAGCAGGTCGCGCGGCTCGACCGCGCCGTCCTCGATCAGTATCTGGCCCAGCGGGCGCAGGTCGCGGGTCGCGATTACCGTGCCGGTCGTGGCGGGCGCGGCGTCCTCGGCCGGGGCGCCGGCAAGGGGCCAGATGAGGGCGGTGCGGGCCATAGGCGATTCCCGGTCTGGGTCGTTCCGACCCCCTCTCTGGCATGCAGAGGGTTAAGAACCGGTTAACCGCGGTCTGGCCCGTCCTTAGCCGGCGTTTCGATCAGCCGCGCCGGCTGCGCATCGCCTCGGTGAAACGCTCGAACAGATAGGCGCTGTCTTGGGGACCGGGGCTGGCCTCGGGATGGTATTGCACCGAGAAGACCGGCTTGTCGGCCACGCGCAGCCCGCAGTTCGAGCCGTCGAACAGGCTGACATGGGTCTCGATCACGCCTGCGGGCAGGGTCTGGGCATCGACGGCGAAGCCGTGGTTCATCGAGGTGATCTCGACCTTGCCGGTTTCCACGTCCTTGACCGGGTGGTTCGCGCCGTGATGGCCGTGGTTCATCTTCACGGTATGGGCGCCAAGCGCCAGCGCCAGCATCTGGTGGCCCAGGCAGATACCAAAGATCGGCAGGTCGCGGTCCAGCAGTTCCCGGATCATCGGCACGGCATATTCGCCGGTTGCGGCCGGGTCGCCCGGACCGTTGGACAGGAACACGCCCTCGGGGTCATGCGCCAGCACCTCCTCGGCGGTGGCGGTGGCGGGCAGCACCGTCACCTCGGCGCCGCTTTGCGCCAGCGAGCGCAGGATATTGCGTTTCGCACCGTAATCGACGGCAACGACGCGGAAGGGCTTCTTTTCCTCGGACTGGCCGAAGCTGCCGGGCCAGGACCACAGCCCCTCGCTCCAGCGATAGCTTTGCCGGCAGCTGACCTCCTTGGCGAGGTCCAGGCCGACGATGCCCTTCCAGCCGCGCGCCTTGGCGACCATGGCGGCGATGTCGAAATTGCCCTCGGGGTCATGGGCCAGCACGACATGGGGCGAGCCCTGCTGGCGGATCGCGCGGGTCAGGCGGCGGGTATCGACGCCGCCGATACCGATGCGGCCGCGCCGGGTCATCCAGTCGATCAGGTCGGCGCTGGCGCGCCAGTTCGAGGGCTCGGTCGGATCCCATTTCACCACGATGCCCGAGGCAACGGGCTCGGGCGCCTCGTCGTCCTGTTCGGTCACGCCGGTGTTGCCGATATGGGGGAAGGTGAAGGTCACGACTTGGCTGGCATAGGAGGGATCGGTCATGATCTCCTGATAGCCGGTCATCGCGGTATTGAAGACCAGTTCGGCCACCACTTCCCCGACCGCGCCGAAGCCCTGGCCGTGGAACACGGTGCCGTCGGCAAGCGCAAGACATGCGGTCGGTTTCTGGGGCATCGTCACTCTCCGGGTAAATCGGCGGGAACCTAGGTAAAGGGCGCAGGCGCGTCAAGGCGGGAACGGGCGGCATGCGGAACTTTGCGGCCGGGGCGGGGTTGAGCGCACGGCTTGACGGCGGGGGCGAAGCCGGGCACCACCCGGCGGAATACATTCAGCGAGGATCACATGGGACTGCGCGAACGCATTCTGGCCGATACGAAAGAGGCGATGAAAGCCAAGGACTCGGCGCGGCTCTCGACGCTGCGGCTGATCTCGGCCGCGATCAAGGACCGCGAGATCGCCGCCCGCGGCGAAGGCGGCGACGAGGCCGGGCTGGCCGAGGCCGACCTGACCGCCATCCTGTCCAAGATGGTCAAGCAGCGCCAGGAATCGGCCAAGGCCTATGAGGAGGGCGGCCGGCTGGAACTGGCCGAGCGCGAGCTGGAGGAGATCAAGGTGATCCAGTCCTACCTGCCGCGCCAGCTGGACGCCGAGGAAACCCGCGCCGCCATCGACAAGGCCATCGCCGAGCTGGGGGCCGAGTCGATCCGCGACATGGGCCGGGTCATGGCCGAGCTGCGCGCCCGCCATGCCGGCCAGATGGATTTCGGCGCCGTCGGGCCGATGGTCAAGGACCGGCTGATGAAGTGAGCTGATTCTCGGGCCTCACCGGGTCCGAGCATCGCCGCAGCTCCGCCGCGCATAGCTTTCGCGGCTCAAGGCTGATACAATTATTCTTCTGATGGGCAAAAGCTCGCACGGCGCGCGGGTTTTTGTTTACAGTGGCCCCGACTCGCCGCCAAAGACGCGAGTCGAGGGCGCCCGAAGCGCGGCGCGGCCATCAGGAGGACGGGCGATGAAGGCATTGGTGCTGGAAGAAAAGGGCAAGCTGTCGCTGCGGGATTTCGACATCCCCGCCACGCTGGGGCCCAGGGACGTGCGGATCAGGACGCATACGGTCGGGATCTGCGGCTCGGACGTGCATTATTACACCCATGGCAAGATCGGGCATTTCGTGGTCCGCGACCCGATGGTGCTGGGGCATGAGGCTTCCGGCACGGTGATCGAGGCCGGGGCCGAGGTCACGAACCTGAAGCCCGGCGACCGCGTCTGCATGGAGCCGGGGATTCCCGACCCGACCTCGCGCGCCGCGAAGCTGGGGATCTACAACGTCGATCCCGCCGTGACCTTCTGGGCGACGCCGCCGGTGCATGGCTGCCTGACGCCCGAGGTGATCCATCCCGCCGCCTTCACCTACAAGCTGCCCGACAACGTGAGCTTTGCCGAGGGCGCGATGGTCGAGCCCTTTGCCATCGGCATGCAGGCCGCGCTGCGGGCGCGCATCCAGCCGGGCGACGTGGCGGTGGTGACGGGCGCCGGCCCCATCGGCATGATGGTGGCGCTGGCGGCGCTGGCCGGTGGCTGCGCGCGGGTGATCGTGGCCGATCTCGCCCAGCCCAAGCTGGACATCATCGGCGCCTATGACGGCATCGAGACCGTCAACATCCGCAACCGCTCGCTGGCCGAGGCGGTGGCCGAGGCGACCGAGGGCTGGGGCGCGGATCTGGTCTTCGAATGCTCGGGCGCCGCGCCGGCGATCCTGTCGATGCACCAGCTTGCGCGGCCGGGGGGCGCCATCGTGCTGGTCGGCATGCCGGTCGATCCGGTGCCGGTGGACATCGTCGGGCTGCAGGCCAAGGAACTGCGGGTCGAGACCGTATTCCGCTATGCCAATGTCTACGACCGCGCCATCGCGCTGATCGCCTCGGGCAAGGTGGACCTGAAGCCGCTGATCTCGGCCTCGATTCCCTTTGCGGACAGCATCGCCGGTTTCGACCGCGCCGTCGAGGCGCGCGAGACCGATGTGAAATTGCAGATCGTCATGCCGGAGTGAACGCCATGTATCTGGGGATCGACCTTGGCACCTCGGGCATCAAGGCGATGCTGGTGGACGAGAGCTTCGCGACCGTCGGTGTCGCCCATGCGGGCCTGACCGTCAGCCGCCCGCATCCCGGCTGGTCCGAACAGGCGCCGGCCGACTGGATCGCCGGGGCCGAGGCCGCCATCGCCACGCTGCTGCGCGAGCATCCCGAGGCCATGGCGCGGCTGCAGGGCATCGGCCTGTCGGGGCACATGCACGGGGCGACGCTGCTGGACGCTTCGGACCGGGTGCTGCGGCCCTGCATCCTGTGGAACGACGGCCGTTCGGGGCCGCAATGCGCCGAGCTGACGGCGCGGGCGGATTTCCACGGCATCGCCGGCAACCTGGTGATGGCCGGGTTCACCGCGCCGAAGCTGCTGTGGGTGGCGCAGAACGAACCCAAGATCTTCGAGCGGACCGCCAAGGTGCTGCTGCCCAAGGATTACCTGCGGCTGTGGCTGACCGGCGAGCATGTGGCCGAGATGTCGGATGCCGCGGGGACGCTGTGGCTGGACGTCGGCCGCCGCGACTGGTCGGATGCGCTGCTGGCCGCGACCGGGCTGACGCGCGCCCAGATGCCGCGGCTGGTCGAGGGCAGCGACGTGTCCGGCCATCTGCGCGCCGATCTGGCGGACCGCTGGGGCATCCCGCGCGTGCCGGTGGCGGGCGGCGGCGGTGACAATGCCGCCACGGCCTGCGGCATGGGGGTGATGGTGCCGGGCACCGGCTTCCTGTCGCTGGGCACCTCGGGCGTGCTGTTTGCCGCGACCGAATCCTACGCGCCGAATACCGGCGACGCGGTACATACCTTCTGCCATGCCGTGCCGGACACCTGGCACCAGATGGGGGTGATCCTGTCTGCGACCGACAGCCTGACCTGGCTGTCCGAGATCACCGGCAAGGCGGTGCCCGACCTTGCCGCGCTGGTCGGCGAGGTGGCGGCGCCCTCGCCGGTGCTGTTCCTGCCTTACCTGTCGGGCGAGCGCACGCCGCTGAACGATCCGGGCGCCACCGGCGCCTTTCTGGGCCTGCGCCGCGCCACCGGGCTGGCCGACCTGGCGCAGGCGGCGATGGAGGGCGTGGCCATGGCCTTTGCCGATTGCGTCCATGCGCTGCGCAAGGCCGGCACCCCGATCGAGGCCGCCTATGCGGTCGGCGGCGGTGCGCGCTCGCGCGCCTGGCTGCGGATCATGGCCTCGGCCACCGGGCTGACGCTGCTGGAGCCCGAGGACGGCGATTTCGGTGCCGCCTTCGGGGCGGCCAGGCTGGCGGCGGCCTGCGCCACCGGCGACAGGTCCGAGCGCGTCTTCGCCAAGCCGACTGTTCGCGCCGAGGTTGTGCCAGATGCCGGATTGGCGGATGCCTATGCGAAAAAGTATGAGGCCCATCACGCGGCTTATCCGCGGCTGCGGGATCTGGCTGCGCCACACGCGCGATAGCGTTAACAGCGGGTTTTTCCGAAAAAGCAGGCCCATGACGCTGCGGTGCGGCATGAATTTTCTGCCGTGCAGAAAGATCTTGCCGCGCCGATTTCCTTGGGCCTCTTCAATTCCCGCGCGATTTTGGTCAAAAAAGTATCGGTATTTTTTTCGCCCTGATGTGGATCGCCGCCGGGCATGAAGCCTATGGTTCCTGAACGTCCGCGGCAGGCCCGGCAGGGCCCGCGACGTGCAGGGAGGAAGGCGAATGCAACCCGATCTGGAACTGGTCCACATCCGCAAGGGCGAATCCTTCGCCGCGTGGATGCACGGCTATCCGTTCCGCACGGTGCGCTGGCACTACCATCCCGAATACGAAATCCACCTGGTCGTCGCCACCTCGGGCACATTCTACATCGGCGACCATGTCGGCAGCTTCCAGCCCGGCCAGCTGATCATGACCGGGCCGAACCTGCCGCAGAACTGGATCAGCGACATCCCGCCCGGCGAGGCGGTGCCGCTGCGCTCGCTGGTGATCCAGTTCCCCGAAGCCTTCATCGAGGAGGCCAGCGCCGCCATGCCCGAGATGGAGGCGCTGCGCCCGCTGCTGGACCGCTCGCACCGCGGCTTGCTGTTCGACGACGCGACCAGCGCCCGCGTCCGCCCGCTGATGGAACGGCTGGTCGAGGCGCAGGGCCTGCGCCGCCTGGCGCTGTTCTGGGAGATCCTGGACCTGCTGGCCCATGCGCCGGAATACGAGGTGCTGGCCAGTCTCAGCTTCGAGCTGGACCTGACGCGCACCCATGACGGCGGCATCAACCGCGCGCTGGCCTATCTGCGCGAACACCTGACCGAGCAGGTCGAGGAGGGCGAGCTGGCCGAGATGGTCGGGCAAAGCCAAAGCGCCTTTTCCCGCGCCTTCAAGCGCCATACCGGCACGACGCTGGTGCGCTATCGCAACCAGCTGCGCGTCGACCTGGCCTGCCAGATGCTGCTGACTGATCCCGACATCAAGGTAGCCGAGATCTGCTATGAGGTCGGATTCTCGAACCTGTCGAACTTCAACCGGCATTTCCTGAAGCTCAAGGGAATGTCCCCCTCGCAGTTCCGCGCGACATTCGCGGCCCAGAAGGCGCTGGTCATGGCGGACTGACAAGAACCGGCATTGCGAATTTCACCAATTCGGGCGGCGCGGCGCCGCCCGGAGACGCGCAGGCTTTGCCTGCTTTCATCCAGATGGGAGGGAACCCAGATGAAATCGAAACTGCTTACCGCCTCGGCCGCGCTGGCGCTCATGGCGGCCCCGACGCTCGCGCAGGACAAGCTGAAAATCGGCATGACCTTCCAAGAGCTGAACAACCCCTATTTCGTGTCCATGCAGGAGGCGCTGAACGAGGCCGCCGCCAGCCTGGGCGCGGATGTGGTCGTCACCGATGCCGGTCATGACGTGGCCAAGCAGATCTCGGATGTCGAGGACATGCTGCAGCAGAACATCGACATCCTGCTGCTGAACCCGACCGACAGCGCCGGGATCGAGGCCGCCGTCCACGCCGCCAAGGCCGCGGGCGTCACCGTGGTCGCGGTCGATGCGAACGCGAACGGCCCGGTCGATACCTTCGTCGGCTCGAAGAACCGCGATGCCGGCTACATGTCCTGCAAGTATCTGGGTGAGGCGCTGGAGGGCAAGGGCGAGGTCGCGATCCTCGACGGCATTCCGGTGGTGCCGATCCTGCAGCGCGTCGAGGGCTGCAAGGCCGCGCTGGAAGAGTTCCCGGATATCACCCTGGTCACCACTCAGAACGGCCGCCAGGACCGCTCGGTCGCCCTGGGCGTGGTCGAGAACATGATCCAGTCGCATCCGAACCTGGCCGGCATCTTCTCGGTCAATGACGGCGGCGCCATGGGGGCGCTGGCGGCGATCCAGGGCGCGGGCAAGGACATCAAGCTGACCTCGGTGGACGGCGCGCCCGAGGCGGTCCAGGCCATCGCCGCGGGCGGCCCCTTCATCGAGACCACCGCGCAATTCCCGCGCGACCAGGTCCGCGTCGGCCTGGCCATGGCGCTGGCGCAGAAATGGGGCGCCCGCGTGGTGCCGAAGGAAGTGCCGATCGACGTGATGATCGTCGACGCCGAGAACGCTGCCGAGTTCAGCTGGTAAGGGTTCCTCCCCGCTCCCGTCCCCGCATGTCGCGGGGGCGGGACATTTCCCAGCCATTCAGGAGGGCATCATGCTGGAACTGAAGGGAATCCGAAAAAGCTTCGGCAAGATCGAGGTGCTGCACGGCGTCGACATGCAGGTCCGCGCCGGCGAGGTCCATGCGCTTCTGGGCGAGAACGGCGCGGGCAAGTCCACGCTGATGAAGATCCTCTGCGGCATCGTCCAGCCCAGCGAGGGCATGATCCGCATCGAGGGGACCGAGCGCCATTTCGCCGATTACGACCAGGCCATCGCGGCGGGCGTCGGCATCGTGTTCCAGGAGTTCAGCCTGATCCCCTATCTCGACGCGGTCGAGAACATGTTCCTGGCGCGCGAGATGCGCGGACCGCTGGGCATGCTGGACCGCAAGGCGATGCGCGCCCGCGCCGCCCAGATCATGCGCCAGCTTGCGGTGGACGTGGCCCTGGACGTGCCGGTGCATCGCCTGTCGGTGGCCGAGCAGCAATTCGTCGAGATCGCCAAGGCGCTGTCGCTGAATGCCCGCATCCTGGTGCTGGACGAACCGACCGCGACCCTGACCCCCTCCGAGGTCGAGCACCTGTTCAAGGTCATGCGCGAGCTGCGCAAGCAGGGCGTGGCGATCATCTTCATCTCGCATCACCTCGAAGAGATCTTCGAGATCTGCGACCGCATCACAGTCCTGCGCGACGGC
Organism: Paracoccus sp. P2; assembly: GCF_046335115.1. Lineage (NCBI taxonomy): Bacteria > Pseudomonadati > Pseudomonadota > Alphaproteobacteria > Rhodobacterales > Paracoccaceae > Paracoccus > Paracoccus sp. P2. Next base: position 66,650 of record NZ_JBGOSN010000009.1, read on the forward strand.
GAGTTCATCGGCTCTTGCGCGGTTTCCGAGGTCGATAACGACCGGCTGGTCGAGATGATGGTCGGCCGCCGGATCGAGAGCAACTTTCCGCCCAAGCCCGCCACCGCCCCCGCCGCCCCGCTGGCGGTCGAGGTCGAGGAGGTGCAGTTGAAGAAGGGCGGCCCCGTCTCGCGCTTTGCCCTGCGCAAGGGCGAGATCCTGGGCTTTGCCGGGCTTGTCGGCTCGGGCCGCACGGAAACCGTGCTGGCCATGCTGGGCGCATACCCGGCCCAACGCTGCAAGGTCAGGGTGGACGGGGTCGAGACGCGCTTTTCCGGCCCCGATCAGGGGCTGGCGCATGGCATCGGCCTTCTGCCCGAAAGCCGCAAGGAACAGGGGCTGATCACCAGCTTCTCGATCCTGCAGAACGTGTCGCTGAACAATTACGGCAAGTATCGCAAGAACCGCTGGTTCATCGACCTCAAGAAGGAGCTGGCCGCGACCGAAACCGCCATGGCGCAGGTCCGCGTCAAGGCGCAGGGGCCGCATGCCCGCGTCGACACGCTGTCGGGCGGCAACCAGCAAAAGGTCGTCATCGCCCGCTGGCTGAACCACGACATGAATGTGCTGATCTTCGACGAGCCGACGCGCGGCATCGATGTCGGCGCCAAGGCGGAAATCTATGCGCTGATGCGCGCCTTCACCGAGAAGGGCGGCGCCATCATCATGATCTCGTCCGAACTGCCCGAGGTGATCGGCATGTCCGACCGGGTCTGCGTGTTCCGCTCGGGCGGGATCGTGGCCACGGTCGAGGGCGCCGAGATCGATTCCGAAACCATCATGACCCATGCCACGACCGGGAGAGTTGAACATGTCGCATGACGCAAACACCGGCGCGGCCGGGAAAACCGGCGGCTTCTCGTTTGGCCGCCTGCTGCATTCGCCCCTGGCGCTGCCGTTGATCGGGCTGATCGTCGTCTCGATCCTGATGGGGCTGGCCAGCGAAAATTTCTTCAGCCTGAACAACATCATGAACGTGCTGCGGCAGGTGTCGGTCGTCGGCATCCTCGCGGTCGGCATGACCTTCGTGATCCTGACCGGCGGCATCGACCTGTCGGTCGGCGCGGTCATGGCGCTGGTCGGCACGCTAAGCGCAGGGTTGATGGTCAACATGGGCCTGCCCGCGCCGGTGGCGCTGCTTGTCGGGCTGCTGATCGGGCTGGGCATCGGGCTGGCGAACGGCGTGCTGGTCGCCTGGGGCCGGATGCCGGCGATCATCGTGACGCTGGCCACCATGGGCATGGCGCGCGGCCTGGGCCTGATCTATTCCGGCGGCTATCCGATCAGCGGCATCCCCAGCTGGATTTCCTGGTTCGGGGTGGGGCGCATCGGCGTGGTGCCGGTGCCGGTCATCATCATGGTGGTGATCTATGCCCTGGCCTGGGTGCTCTTGCAGCGCACCGCCTTCGGCCGCCATGTCTATGCGCTGGGCGGCAACGAGACCGCGGCGCGGCTTTCCGGCGTCAAGACCCAGCGCGTCAAGCTGGTTGTCTACGGCATCTCGGGCCTGACCTCGGCGCTTGCCGCGGTGATCCTGACCGGGCGGCTGATGAGCGGCCAGCCCAATGCCGGCGTGGGCTTCGAGCTTGACGCCATCGCCGCCGTGGTTCTGGGCGGCACCGCCATCTCGGGCGGGCGCGGGCTGATCCTGGGCACGCTGATCGGCGCGGTGCTGCTCGGCATCCTGAACAACGGCCTGAACCTGATGGGCATCAACCCTTATCTGCAGGACGTCATCAAGGGCGCGATCATCCTGCTGGCCATCTATATCGGGCGCGAATGGCGCTGAGCCCCGCCCAACCCATTAGAAAGACAGGAGAACGGAATGTCTGAATCGCTGGACGGCAAGGTCGCCGTCATCACCGGCGCGGCCTCGGGGATCGGGCTGGCCACCACCGAGCGGCTGCTCGCGCGCGGCGCCACCGTGGTCATGGTGGACTGGAACGAGGCGGCGCTGGCCGAGCTGGCCGGCAAGCTGGGCGACAAGGCGATCCCGCAGGTGACGAACCTGCTCGACCCCGAAAGCTGCAACGCCATGATCCCCGAGATCCTGGCCAAGGTCGATCATATCGACATCCTCTATTGCAACGCCGGCACCTATATCGGCGGCGAGCTGACCGAGACGACGCCCGAGGCCATCGACCGGATGCTGAACCTCAACGTCAACGCGGTGATGAAGAACGTCCGCGCCGTGGTGCCGCACATGAGCGAGCGCAAGACCGGCGACATCGTCGTCACCTGCTCGATCGCCGGCCATTTCCCGACCTATTGGGAGCCGGTCTATTCCGGCTCGAAATGGGCGATCACCAGCTTTGTCCAGGGCATGCGCCGGCAGATGATCCCGCATGGCGTGCGGGTCATGCAGGTCTCGCCCGGTCCCGTCGTCTCGGCGCTTCTGGCCGACTGGCCCGAGGAGAACCTGCGCAAGGCCAGGGAATCCGGCAGCCTGATCGACGCGGAGGAGGTCGCGGATGCGGTCGAATACATGCTGACCCGCAAGCGCACCGTCACCATCCGCGACATGCTGGTGCTGCCGACCAATTTCGACCGCGTCTGACGCCCGGCACCCGGAACGGAGTAGCGCCATGGACCAGTATCTGATCGGCATCGACGTGGGCACCGGCTCGGCGCGGGCCGGGGTCTTCGACCGCGCAGGCCGCCTGCTTGCCACCGCCAAGCGCCCCATCGAGATGCATCGCGAGCGCGGCGTGATCGCCGAGCAGTCGAGCGAGCAGGTCTGGCGCGCGGTCTGCGACTCCGTCCGGGACAGCGTGGCCCGCGCCGGGATCGACCCGGCGCAGGTCGCGGGCATCGGCTTCGACGCCACCTGCTCGCTGGTCGTGCGCGGGGCGGGGGATGCGACGCTGCCGGTGGGCGATCCCGCCCATCCCGAGCGCGACATCATCGTCTGGATGGACCATCGCGCCGTCGAGCAGGCCGAGCGCATCAATGCGCAGGGCCATGACGTGCTGAACTATGTCGGCACCCGCATCTCGCCCGAGATGGAGACGCCGAAGCTCTTGTGGCTCAGCGAGAACCGGCCCGAGGTCTATGCCGCGGCGGCGCATTTCTTCGACCTGACCGATTTCCTGACCTGGAAGGCGACCGGCGCGCTGGAGCGGTCCGCCTGCACCGTCACCTGCAAATGGACCTATCTGGCGCATGAGGGGCGCTGGGACGCGGATTATTTCCGCCAGATCGGCCTGGGCGATCTGGCCGATGAGGGTTTCGCCCGCATCGGCGCCCGCGTCGTCGATCCCGGCACGCCGCTGGGGCAAGGGCTGACCAAGGCCGCCGCCGGGGCGATGGGACTGCGCCCCGGCATCGCCGTGGCGGCGGGGCTGATCGACGCCCATGCCGGCGGCGTCGGCACGGTCGCGGCCGGGGGTGATGCGACGGCCTGCCTGGGCTATGTCTTCGGCACCTCCTCCTGCACCATGACCACCACGCGCGAGCCGGCCTTCGTGCCGGGCGTCTGGGGGCCCTATTACTCGGCCATGGTGCCCGGCATGTGGCTGAACGAGGGCGGCCAGTCTGCCGCCGGCGCCGCCATCGACCAACTGGTGCAGCTGCATCCCGCCACGGCCGAGGCGACGGCGCTGGCCGTGGCGGCGGGCAAGTCCCTGCCGCAATGGCTGGCCGACCGGGCGCTGGAACTGGCGGGCGAGGCCAGCGCCGCCGTGCGGCTGGCGGATGAGCTGCATGTGGTGCCCGAATTCCTGGGCAACCGCGCGCCCTTTGCCGATCCCCATGCCCGCGCCGTCATCATGGGGCAGGGGATGGAGACCGGGCCGGATTCGCTGGTCGCGCTTTACGTCGCCGGGATCTGCGGCCTCGGCTACGGGCTGCGGCAGATCATCGAGACCCAGGCCCAGAACGGCGCCCCGGTCGAGACGATCAGCGTCAGCGGTGGCGCCGGCGCGCATCCGCTGACCCGGCAGCTGCTGGCGGATGCCACCGGGCTGCCGGTCGAGGTGACGGAATGCCCCGAGCCGGTGCTGCTCGGTTCGGCCATGCTGGGCGCGGTGGCGGCGGGGCTGTTCCCCGACCTGCACAGCGCCATGCCCGCCATGTCGCGCATCGCCACGCGCTGCGCCCCCGATCCCGCCAGCCGCGCGCGGCAGGACGCGCGCCATGCCGCCTTCCTGGCGCTGCAATCCACGGCGCGGCAGATCCGCGCCGCCATGGCGGCCTTGCCGCAAAACTGAACACGGGCGGCACTGCCGCCGAACTGGACATGCGAGGAACCATGCAATTCTCGGGCAAGACCGTCATCATCACCGGCGCGGGCAAAGGGATCGGCCGCGCCTGCACGCGCCTGATGGCCGAGCGCGGCGCGAAGGTCGTGGCGCTGTCGCGCACGCAATCCGACCTCGACAGCCTCGCGGTCGAGATCGGCGCGCGCGGCATCCGTGTCGACCTGGCCGACCCGGCCGCCACCCGCGCCGCCATGGCCGAGGCGGGGACGGCCGACTACCTGATCAACAGCGCCGGCATCAACGTGCTGGAAAGCGTGCTCGACATGACCGAGGCCGGCTATGAGGCGGTGCTGGGCATCAACCTGCGCGCGGCGCTGATCTGCTGCCAGGCATTCGCCCGCGCCCGCGTGGCGGCGGGCGGCGGCGGCGCCATCGTCAACATCACCTCGATCGCCGGCCATCGCGGCTTCCAGGACCACCTGTGCTATGCCGCCTCCAAGGCGGGTCTGGAGGGCGCGACCCGCGTGCTGGCCAAAGAGCTTGGCCCGCACAACATCCGCGTGAATGCTGTGGCGCCCACCATAACCCTGACCGAACTGGCCGCCGAAGCCTGGAGCGATCCGGCGAAAAGCCAGCCGATGATGGTGCGCCACCCGCTCAACCGCTTCGCCGAGGCCGGGGAGGTCGCGCAAGGCATCGCGCTGCTGCTCTCGGACGACAGCCGCATGGTCACGGGCGCGGTGCTGCCGCTGGATGGCGGTTTCCTGGCCGTCTGACCGCTTCAGGCCGGGGCGTGGAACCGGCGCCGCACGTCGCGGCTTGTCTCTCGGCGCCAGAACCGGCGCGGGCCGGGGGGACAGCCATGCTCGAAGACCTTCACCGCATCTTCCTGGGCGATCAGCAGCTGGGCTTCGCCTGGGAGGTCTTTTTCCGCACCGTCATCATCTATTTCTACACGCTGGCCCTGATGCGCTGGCTGGGCGGGCGCACGGTGGCGCAGCTTTCCATCGTCGAGTTCCTGCTGGTCATCGCCATCGGCTCGGCGGTGGGCGATTCGCTGTTCTATCCCGACGTGCCCCTGCTGCCGGCGATGTTCGCCATCTTTCTGGTCGCGGCCTTCAACAAGCTGGTGGACGAGGCGATCCTGTCCTCGGACCGGCTGTCGCGGATCTTCGAGGGCCGGCCGCGCATCGTCGTCACCGAGGGCCGCGTCCACCACGACCGCCTGCGCCGGCAGGGCATCGGCATCGGCGAGCTTCACGCCAAGCTGCGCGAGAAGGGCGTGGCCGACCTTGCCGATGTCAAGTTCGCCATTCTCGAGGCGGACGGCACGCTTTCGGTGCTGAAGCGGGACCGGGACGGCGCGGCGGGACTCTATCGGCCGCCCGCCCTTCCGCCGGGCGAGATGGCCTGGGCCGACAAGACATGACCGGCACGCGGCGCACCCTCAAGCGGCGGCTCCGCACCGCGCAACCCTTCTGGGCCGAGACGCCGCATATCGCCGTCGCGCATCGGGCGGTGCCCTCGCAGCGGCGCTGGGACGTGGTGATCATCGGCACCGGCATTTCCGCGGCGCTGCTGGCCGAGCGGCTGACGCGGCGCAAGCGGCGGGTGCTGCTGGTGGATCGCCGCCAGCCGGTGCGGGGCTCGTCGCTCGCCTCGACGGCAATGATCCAGCACGAGATCGACGTGCCGCTGAGCCGGCTCATGCGCCAGATCGGACCCGACAAGGCAGCGCGGGCCTGGCGACGCTCGGTCAAGGCGGTCGAGGAACTGCTGCGCCTGTCGCGTCGCCTGGGCCTCGATTGCCAGATGCAGCGCAAGCGGGCGCTCTATCTTGCCGGGGACGAGATGGGCTTTCGCGCGCTGCGGGCCGAGGCGGCGCTGCGCCGCGAGACCGGCATCGCCGCCGAGTTCATCCCCCGCCAGCGCCTGCTTGCGGAATACGGCATCGACCGCACCGGGGCCATCCTGTCCACCGATTCGGCCTCGGCCAATCCGGCGCAGCTGACGGCCGGGCTGCTGCGGCTGGCGCAGGAGCGCGGGGCCGAGATCGTCTCGCCCTTCGAGGTCACGGATTTCGCGGAACTGGTGGACGGGGTGGCGCTGGCCTCGGCCGGCGGGCGCGTGGTGGTGGCGGGGCATGCGGTGTTCTGCACCGGTTACGAATTCCTGCCGCAGCTTGCCTCGGCGCATCACCGGATCATCTCGACCTGGGCCATCGCCTCGGCCGAGGGGGTGCGCCGGCCGGACTGGCTGGCCGAGCTGCTGGTTTGGGAGGCGGCCGATCCCTACCTGTATTTCCGCGCCACGCCCACCGGCCGGATCATCGCCGGCGGCGAGGACGAGGCCGGCGCCCATGCCCATGAGGATGCCGGCAAGCTGCGCCGCAATGCCGCCGGGATCGCGCGCAAGCTGGCCGAGACCGCCGGCATCCGCATCGGCCGGCCCGCCTATGCCTGGGCGGCCGCCTTTGGCGACAGCGACGACGGGCTGCCCATCATCGACCTGGTGCCGGGCTGCCGGCGCTGCCATGCGGTGATGGGCTTTGGCGGCAACGGCATCACCTATTCCGCCATCGCCGCCGAACTGACCGCGCGGCGCATCGACGGGCGCAGCGATCCCGACGCCGACCTCTATCGCTTTCGCTGAGCGGGGCGGCATCCCTGGCCTGCGCAGCCGGAATTTGCCGGGCGAAAGGGCAATGACGCAAGGCCGCACCGGCTTCGTCGCCTGCGTCTTGGCCGGCGCTCTACAAGTGAGTTGCATTCCCTGACGGACGCTGCTTACTGTTGGCGGGCGGAACGAAGAACCAATAGAAACAGGGAGCCCGCATCGTGACAGCAGACCCCGGCAACGACGCTTTCGTTGTCTTCGATCACGTCCAAAAAAGCTATGACGGGCAAACGCTTGTCGTCAAAGACCTGAACCTGACCATAGGCAAGGGCGAGTTCCTGACCATGCTTGGCCCGTCCGGTTCGGGCAAGACCACCTGCCTGATGATGCTGGCCGGATTCGAGACGGCCACGCATGGCGAGATCAGGCTGGACGGGCGCAACATCAACGACGTGCCGCCCCATCGGCGCGGCATCGGCATGGTGTTCCAGAACTACGCGCTTTTCCCGCATATGAGCGTGGGCGAGAACCTGTCCTTTCCGCTGGAAGTGCGCGGCATGGGCAAGGACGAGCGCGAAAGCCGCATCGCCCGCGCGCTCGACATGGTGCAGATGGGCCAGTTCAAGAACCGCCGCCCGGCGCAGCTGTCGGGCGGCCAGCAGCAGCGCATCGCGCTGGCCCGCGCGCTGGTCTTCGACCCCAAGCTGGTCCTGATGGACGAGCCGCTGGGCGCGCTCGACAAGCAGCTGCGCGAACACATGCAGTTCGAGATCAAGGCGCTGCACGACCGGCTGGGCATCACCGTGGTCTATGTCACCCACGACCAGGGCGAGGCGCTGACCATGTCCGACCGCATCGCCGTGTTCAACGACGGCCGCATCCAGCAGCTTGCGCCGCCGCCGGTGCTGTACGAGCAGCCCGAGAACAGCTTCGTCGCCGGCTTCATCGGCGAGAACAACGCCCTGCGCGGCACCATCGAGCAGCTCCAGGGCGACAAGGCGCTGGTCCGGCTGGGCAATGGCGAGCTGATCGACGCCACCGCCGTCAATATCCGCGAGACGGGCCAGGTCACCACGGTCTCGATCCGGCCCGAGCGGGTCGAGTTCAAGCCCGAGCTGATGCCGGCCGGCGCCCATACCATCGAGGCGCAGGTGCGCGACGTGATCTACATGGGCGACATCCTGCGGGCGCGGCTGCATGTCGCCGGCCAGGACGATTTCGTGATGAAATACCGCAATACGCTGGGCCAGGTGAAGCTGTCGCCCGGCCAGACGATACGGATCGGCTGGCATCCCGAGGATGCCCGCGCCCTCGATCCGGTGTGACCGTGCATTATCCAAGGAACCAGGGAGTTATGATGAAACGCACGCTGATACTGTCCTCTGCGCTGGTCGTCGTCGCGGCTGCGGCCCAGGCGCAGGACAAGCAGGTGAACCTGCTGTCCTGGGGCGGCGCCTATGGCATGAGCCATGTCGAGGCCTATGCCAAGCCCTTCGAGGCCCAGACCGGCATCAAGGTCGTGGTCTCGGATGCCGACAACCCGGCGACCCCGGTCAAGGCCCAGGTCGAGGCGGGCAATGTCTCGATCGACCTGGCTTCGGTCGAATATGCCGATGCCGTGCGGCTTTGCGACGAGGGGCTGCTGGAGGAAATCGACCCGGCGATCCTGACCCCCGCCGCCGACGGCACCGCCGCCGCCGATGACTTCATCGAGGGCGCGATCACCGAATGCTTCGTGGGCACGGATGTCTATTCGATGATCCTGGCCTATGACGACAGCAAGTTCCCCGATGCCAAGCCCGCCGGTGCGGCCGATTTCTTCGACACGGCCAAGTTCCCCGGCAAGCGCACCATGCGCAAGGGCGCCAAGTTCAACCTGGAATTCGCGCTGATGGCCGATGGCGTGGCGCCCGACCAGGTCTACGAGGTGCTGGGCACCCCCGAGGGCGTGGACCGGGCCTTCGCCAAGCTCGACACCATCAAGAACGACGTGATCTGGTGGGAAGCCGGCGCGCAGCCGCCGCAGCTGCTGGCCGATGGCGAGGTCTCGATGGCCTTTGCCTTCAATGGCCGGATCTTCAACGCCGCCCAGCAGGAGGGCAAGCCCTTCAAGATCGTCTGGGACGGCCAGATCTACGAGATGGAGGGCTGGGTCATGCCGAAGGGCGCCCCCAACCCCGAGGCCGCGAGGGAGTTCATCGCCTTCTCGACTGCGCCCGAGCAGCAGGCCCGCGCCGCCGAGTTCATCAGCTACGGTCCGCCGCGCACCTCTGCCGCCGCCCTGGTCGGCAATATCGAGGGCACCGACGTGCCGATGGGCCCGAACCTGCCCACCTATGCCGAGAACCTGGAAAACGCGCTGGCCTCGAACCTGGATTTCTGGGTCGATCACGACGCCGAGCTGCAGGAACGCTTCAACGCCTGGCTGGCAAACTGACGCATGCGGTCCGCGGCGGGCAGATCGCCGCGGCCATCCCCAAGCCCGAAACGGGCAGGAAGCGGCCAAAGAGCCGCAAACACCAACGGGAGTAGAACATGAAAACCACATTGATCCTGACCTCGGCGCTCTGCAGCCTTGGCCTGGCGGCGCAGGCCCAGAACAAGGAGGTCAACGTCGTCTCCTGGGGCGGCGCCTATGAGCGTTCGCAGGTCGAGGCCTATAACATCCCCTTCGCCGAGCAGACCGGCATCAAGGTGAACATGCTGGCCGCCGACAACCCGGCCACGCCGCTGAAGGCGCAGGTCGAGGCGGGCAATATCACCGGCGACGTGTTCGACATCGAGGTCTCGGACGCGATCCGGCTTTGCGACGAGGGCGCGCTGGTCGAGATCGACCCCGCCATCTTGCCGCCCGCCCCCGACGGCACCCCGGCGACCGAGGATTTCATCCCCGGCGCGCTGCAGGAATGCGCAGTCGCGAACATCTTCTGGGGCACGGTCATCGCCTTCGACACCACGAAGTTCGACGGCGAGAAGCCCTCGACCGCGGCGGATTTCTTCGACACCGCCAAGTTCCCCGGCAAGCGCGGCCTGCCCAAGAACCCCAAGCGCACCCTGTATCTGGCGCTGATCGCCGACGGCGTGGCGCCCGACCAGATCTACGAGGTGCTGGCCACCCCCGAGGGCGTGGACCGCGCCTTTGCCAAGCTCGACACCATCAAGCGCGATGTGGTCTGGTGGGAGGCCGGCGCCCAGCCGGTGCAGCTGCTGGCCGATGGCGAGGTGGTGATGGCCACCGGCTATAACGGCCGCTTCTTCGACGCCATGGTCGGCGAGGGCAAGCCCTTCGAGATCATCTGGGACGGGCAATACATGGACATGGACATGTTCGCCATTCCCAAGGGCTCGCCCAATCCCGAGGCGGCGCTGGAATACCTGAAATTCGCCACCGCCACCGAACAGCTGGCCAACCAGGCGAAATACATCGCCTATGGCCCGGCGCGCAAAAGCTCGGCGGCGCTGGTCGGGCTGTTCCAGGACGGCAAGACCGAGATGGGGCCGCATATGCCCACCAGCGAGGAGCATATGAAGACCGCCGTCATGGACGACCCGGAGTTCTGGGCCGATCATTCCGCCGAACTGGCCGAGCGTTTCAACGGCTGGCTTGCCAACTGACCTGCGCAATGCCGCGGCCCGGACCGTCCGGGCCGCGGCCTCGACCCCGGATTGCCCGACAAAGGACCAAGATGGCCAAAGCCCTCGACCCCCATGCCGCCATCGTCACCGAGGCCGGCGGCCTTGACCAAGGCGGAACGCTGAAAACCGCGGACGGCCGCCCGTTGAAGGCAGCCTTGGCGCGCAGCTCGCGCCGGGCGCGGCGGCGCGCCTTCCTGCTGGTGCTGCCGCTTCTGCTGTTCGTCCTGATCACCTTCGTGGTGCCGATCGGGCAGATGCTGCAGCGTTCGGTCAAGAACGACGGCTTCTCGGCCAACATGCCGCAGCTCAGCGCCTGGTTCCACGACAACCCCCGCGGCACCGAGCCCGACGATGCGGCCTGGGCGGCGCTGGCCGCCGACCTGACCGCCGCCGCCCAGGCCCGCACCGTCGGCGTGGTCGGCACCCGCATCAACTACGACATGCCGGGCACGCGCTCGCTGTTCACCTCGGCCGGCCGCCAGGCGCGCGGCGGCATCGAGCCGCCCTATCGCGAGGCGATCCTCGAGATGGACGCGAAATGGGGCGACCCGCGGCTGTGGTCGGTGATGCGCGAGGCCTCCTCGCCCTATACCACCAACTTCTACCTCGCGGCGGTGGACCGCACCCGCGACGAGCAGGGCGAGGTGGTCGCCGCCCCGGCGCAGCAGCAGATCTACGGCAAGCTGTTCCTGCGCACCTTCTGGCTGTCGCTGGCCATTACCGCCACCACCTTCCTGCTGGGCTTTCCCGTCGCGCATCTGCTGGCCACCCTGCCGATGCGGCAGTCGAACCTGCTGATGATCCTGGTGCTGCTGCCGTTCTGGACCTCGCTTCTGGTCAGGACCACGGCCTGGATCGTGCTGTTGCAGCAGCAGGGCGTGGTCAACGACGTGCTGGTCTGGCTGGGGGTGATCGGCAACAACCAGCGGCTGCAGATGATCTTCAACCAGACCGGCACGATCATCGCCATGACCCATATCCTGCTGCCCTTCATGATCCTGCCGCTCTATTCGGTGATGCGCACCATCAATCCCAGCTATGTGCGCGCCGCGCGCAGCCTGGGCGCGACCAGCTGGACCGCCTTCCGCCGCATCTATTTCCCGCAGACCCTGCCGGGGCTGGGGGCGGGGGCGCTTCTGGTCTTCATCCTGGCGGTGGGCTATTACATCACCCCCGCGCTGGTCGGCGGCTCGTCGGGGCAGCTGATCTCGAACATGATCGCGATGCACATGACGCAGACGCTGAACTGGTCCATGGCGGCGGCGCTGGCGGCGCTGCTGCTGGGCGGGGTCTTGATCCTCTACTGGGTCTATGACCGGCTCGTCGGCATCGACAACCTGAAACTGGGATAACGGCCATGGCGCTTCCAACCTACGCATCGCCGCTGGAGAAGGTCTGGCACTACACCTATCTGGCGATCTGCGGCGCGATCTTCTTCTTCCTGATCGCGCCCATCGTGGTGATCATCCCGCTGAGCTTCAACGTCGAGCCCTATTTCACCTTCACCGACCGGATGCTGTCCTTCGACCCCGACGGCTATTCGCTGCGCTGGTACGACAGCCTGCTGACCTTCGGCATGGCGCGGCCGGACGCGCCGCGCGACCTCAGCTGGTGGGCGGATGCCTGGCGGAACGCGAAATGGGTGAACGCGGCGAAAAGCTCGATCATCATCGGCTTCTTCTCGACCATCCTCGCCACCGTGCTGGGCACGCTGGCGGCGCTGGGGCTGTCGCGGCCCGAGATGCCCTATCGCCGCGCGATCATGGCGATGCTGATCTCGCCCATGATCGTGCCGATCATCATCACCGCGACGGGGATGTTCTTCTTCTACTCGAACCCCTGCGAGCCCCTGACCTGGATTGGCCTGAACCCGGAATGCGGCCGGCTGGCCGGTACCTATCTGGGGGTGATCCTGGCCCATGCCACGCTGGGCATTCCCTTCGTGATCATTACGGTGACGGCGACGCTGATCGGCTTCGACCAGTCGCTGAACCGTGCGGCGGCCAGCCTGGGGGCGAACCCGCGCACCACCTTCTTCCGCATCACCATGCCGCTGATCCTGCCTGGCGTGATCTCGGGGGCGCTGTTCGCCTTCGTGACCTCCTTCGACGAGGTGGTGGCGGTGCTGTTCATCGCCGGGCCGGACCAGCAGACCATCCCGCGCCAGATGTGGAACGGCATCCGCGAGCAGATCTCGCCCGCCATCCTTGCCGTGGCGACGCTGCTGGTGATCTTTTCCATCGCGCTGCTCACAACCGTCGAGTTGCTGCGGCGAAGATCCGAACGGCTGCGCGGCCTGACGCCGAGGTGAGGGCGGACGCCGCCCTTGGGGGCGGCGTTTGCGCATCAGGGCAGGGCGGCAAGCCAGAACCAGACCGTCAGCATCGACAGCCCCGTCGCCACCAGCACCGCCGAGGCCGAGACGCGCTTGGCCACCCCGTAAAGCGCGGCGAAGAGATAGGCATTGACCCCCGGCGGCATGGCGGCCGTCACCACGGCCGAGCGCATTTCGGCCAGGTTCAGCGCGAAGATCCGGCCCAGGCCGAAGGTCACGGCCGGATGCAGCAGCAGCGAGATGCAGCAGCACATCGCGATGGCCCGCGCCTCGCCCTCGGGGCGGTAGCGATAGAGCACGCCGCCCAGCCCGAACAGCGCCGCCGGCAGCGCGGCGCTGGACATCATCCGGACAGCGGCCCAGAAGCCCTCGGGCATGACCAGCCCGGCCTGGGTCAGCAGGTTCATGGCAAAGCCGCCGAGGATGCCGATGACCAGCGGCGTGTGCAGCACGCCCGACAGCGCCCGCAGCGCCACCCCGCCCACGGACAGGTTCTGGCCCCGCGCCCGGGCGAATTCCATCGCGGTGATGCCGAAGGTGTAAAGCAGCGGCGAATGCACCGAGATGATGGTAAAGTTGCCCAGCACCGCCTCGGGGCCATAGGCGCGTTCGGTGATCGGCACGCCCAGCAGCAGCGAGTTCGAGAACAGGCAGACGAAGCCGATGGCGATGGCGTCCTCGATCGGCCGCCTCAGCCAGTAAAAGGACAGGCCGGTTCCCAGCGCAAAGGACAAAAGCGCGCCGCTGTAAAAGGCCAAGAGCAGCAGCGGGTTGTAATTCGCCCCCAGGTCCAGCCGGGCGATGGCGCCGAACAGCAGTACTGGCAATGCGAAGTTCTGTGCAAAGCGCATGACACCATCGACCGCCACCTCGGTCAGCCATCTGCGCCAGCAGACCAGGTAGCCGAAGCCAACCACCAGGAACACCGGCAGGATGACGTCAAAAAGCGCGGTCATATCAGCTCGATCCGCATGCCGTCATGGGCGGGCACGACGTTTTCGGGCGTCTCGCGCATGACGGCGTCGTAATCCAGGTCGACATGCATGTTGGTCAGAACGCCGCGCGCGCAGCCCGAGCGGGCGATCCATTCCAGCGTCAGCGCCAGATGGGCGTGGCTGGGATGCGGGATGCGTCGCAGCGCGTCGCAGATGAACACCTCGCAACCCGTGATCACCGGCCAGGCTTCCTCGGGAATCGCCAGCACGTCGGGCAGGTAGACCAGGCTCTGCTCGACCCCGCCGATGCGGAAGCCAAGCGCGTTCATGTCGCCGTGGTTGACCTCGAAAGGCGCCAGCTCGATGCTGCCCCCCGCGCCCTCGATGGCGAAGGGGCCGCGGATCGGCTGCAAATCGCAGATTGGTGGATAGGAGGAACCCGGCGGCGTTTCGAAGATATAGCCGAAGCGGGTCTTCAGCGCCGCCGCGGTCGGCTGGTCGGCCCAGACCGGCATCCGGCGGCGCATGTTGAAGACGATCTGCCGCAGGTCGTCGATGCCGTGGATATGGTCGGCATGGGCATGGGTATAGGCGACCGCATCCAGCTCGGCGACATCGGCATCCAGCAGCTGCGGCACCAGGTCGGGCCCGGTGTCGATCAGCAGCCGCGTCACCCCGTCATGGCCATGGCGCTCGACCAGAAGCGCGCAGCGGCGGCGGCGGTTGCGCGGATTGGCCGGATCGCATTCGCCCCAGCGATTGCCCAGCCGAGGCACGCCGCCCGAAGAGCCGCAGCCCAGGACGGTGGCGCGGATCATGCCGCGGCCTTGCGAAACAGCCGCTCGAAGTTCAGCGTGGTGAGGCTGGCGAATTCATGCTCGGTCATGCCCAGCAGCTCGGCGCCGACCTTGGCGGTATGGGCGACGAAGGCCGGCTCGTTGCGCTTGCCGCGATGCGGCGGCGGGGCGAGATAGGGCGCATCGGTCTCGACCAGGATGCGGTCGGCGGGCGCGGCGGCAAAGATCTCGCGGATCGAGGTGCTGCGCGGGAAGGCCGCGATGCCGGACATGGACAGGTAGAAGCCCAGGTCCAGCGCCGCCCGCGCCAGTTCCCGCCCGCTGGTATAGCAATGCATGACGCCGGTGAAGGCGCCGGCGCGATGTTCCTCGGTCAGGATGCGGGCCATGTCCTCGTCCGCGTCGCGCGAATGGACGATCAGCGGCAGGCCGGTGCGGCGCGCGGCCTCGATATGGATGCGCAGGCTTTCGGCCTGCACCGCGGCGCTGTCGGCGGTGTAGTGATAGTCGAGCCCGGTCTCGCCGATGCCGACGAATCGCGGATGGCGCGACAGGGCGACCAGCTCCTCGACCGTGGCCAGCGGCTCTTCGGCGGCATGCATCGGATGGGTGCCGGCGGCATAGAACACGCCGGGATGGGTTTCGGCGATGGCGCGCACGGTGGGTTCGTTGCGCAGCCGGGTGCAGATGGTCACCATGCGGGTCACGCCCGCCGCATGGGCGCGCGCGACCAGTTCGGTCTGTTCGCCCTCGAAATCGGGGAAGTCCAGGTGGCAATGGCTGTCCACCAGGATGGGAAGATCGGGTTCGGGCATGGTTGGTTTCCGTCAGACGGCGGGCTGGTTCGCAAGCCCGACCAGCATATCCAACACCAGCGCGGAAGGGTCAAGGTTGACCGCCCGCCCGGCGCGGGCCCGCGCTGACAGCTCGGCCTGGGCGGCCGCCCA